>LNFE01000131.1 GCA_001464575.1 Acidobacteria bacterium Ga0077553
GCAACCTCCCACGTTTCCACCACTTCCTCGCCTCGCACCCCGTAAATTCTCTCTTCCATATTGATGGTCACACACACGTGATTCATCAACACCCTCGCCCGATCCCCCACCTTAAACTGCGCTCCGTTCAGCTTCACATAGCCGTGCTCTTCGTTCATCTTGATGAAGGAGGCTTCCGGACTGCCCAGAATCTCTCCGAAACCGCCTGCCGCAGTCTGATCGCTCGTAAAGGTCTTGGAACCACCGTCGATGATCATCTGGCCATCTACGCTTGTAGAAACTACCGTGCATAGGATGGTGGCCGCGCAATCTTCGTACCCGCAGGCGCCACTGGCGATCGTGTTGCGGTCATTGAAAATGTAGGTGCCCGGCCGCATCTCGTTCATACCTTTAACCAGATGAGAGTGCCACATCGTGGGCGTGGAGCCCCCGCTGACGAGTTCAAACTCGATGCCGGCGGCCGCAGCCTCGCGAAGCACTTCCTGGACTAATTCTGACACTCGTAGTAGTCCATCTGTCTCGCCCGACTTGAGGTGGCCCGGATAGAACGCCAGGCCGCGGACATTCTTCCCGATCCGCTTCGCCAGCGGCACGACCTCTTCTGGGCGAACGCCAACCCGGCCCAGCCCGGCGTCCATCTCGATCATTAATTCTACTCCAGTAGAAATAAGCGGTTCGGCTACCTCATAGCTATCCACGGAGACGGTCAGGCGCGTCTTCTTGGCCACTTCCGCCACCCGCGGCCACTTCTTCGGTCCGTAAAGCGGGTAAGCAATCAGGAGATCCTCGACGCCGGAAGCGAGCATTACCTCGGCCTCGCTGACCTTGGCGACGGTTAATCCAGCGGCGCCGAGCTCTAGCTGCCGACGGCCGAGGGCGGGGATCTTGTGGGTCTTCGTGTGCGGGCGCAGCCGAATGCCGTGCGCGGCAGCATATTCCGACATTCGTAGGAGATTGCGCTCCATGACGTCTAAATCGATCACGAGAGCGGGGGTATCGAGTTCCGAGATGTGCATCAGTTCTTAAATCGTACCGCGAACTTGCCTGCCGGCCCACGGTAGAACAGTTCCAAATCCTTTGCTTTCTGTTTTCCGTCGAAGCCAAAGTAAAGCAGACCACTCACCGGCTTCAGGCTTTTGCCTTCGGGAAGCACTTTTTCTTTCAGTACCTGGAGCACCGGGTCCTCCTTCGTATCGGTCATCCCTTTGCTTTCGACTGAAGAGCCGGTATTGGAGCCGCCGCCTCCCACCATGCCGCCGTTGCCCATCGGCACCCCGCCACCCATACCGGGAATGCCGCCGATGCGCGGTCCGGTGGGGTTGTTGCCGACGTAGGTTCCGCCGCCGCCTTGGCCTTGGCCGAGCACCAGGGCGCCCCGGCCGGCCAGTTGCGCCGGGTGAAAGGGGGGCGACCGCTGCGCGTCCCGGGTTGAGAACAGTTGGAACTGCTCGCGTTGGATGTCGAGCGGCTCTTCGCCCAGCGGCGTCACCGTTAGCTCGACGACGATAATCGCGCCATCGAAGTCGTTGCCGAGCAGCCGTTTGATGTCGGCCCGGTCGGGGTAGACGGTGGCCTTAATCTGAATCCGGTCATCTTCATATACGCCCGCCGGGAACTTCCGTTCCGCCGCGAACAAACCCAAACTCAACGCGAATGCCAGAATGCTCAGCCGCATGCCGCAATTATACGCTCAAACCCCCACCGAATCCGTCGAGAAGCTCAGTGTGAACGCCTTTTTACAGAACGCCGAATCGATCCTGCGGACCGCGCAGAGCAGCGTGGAGGGAACGAATTGGACGATCCTGACGGGGGGCCCTGGCGGGATCCGCATGATTGCCGATTCGGACTGGCCGCTCGATTCGCTGCAGGCGCACACGGGGGCCGCTGCCGCTTACCGCGTGCACCGGCGGGGCGGGGAAGTGATGGTGGAGGGTCGTTCGGCGCATCAGTCGCTGGCGGTCCGGGCGACTCCCCCGGCGCAAGTGGCGCGTTTTCTTCTGTGTGGCAAGGTTTAACCTACCTCTCCTCGGTTAGGCGATAGAATAATGTCCATGATGCAGCGCATGGGTTTAGCTCTCGCCGGAGTCCTTGTGGCCACTTCCGGGCTTTGGGCGCAGTTGGCGACAGGTCCGACGGTTCGGTTCAACACGTCATTGGGTGATATTGATGTCCTCCTGTTGCCGGGCTCCGCGCCGGCCACCGTACAGAACTTCTTGAATTACGTTCGGCGGGGGACCTACAACAACTCGATTTTCCACCGTTCCGTTCCCGGGTTCATTATTCAGGGCGGTGGGTTTACCTATTCCGGCGGCACTTTCCGGGCGCTCGCGCAGGATCCTCCGGTAGTGAATGAGTTCCGGACGTCGAATTCGCGCGGCACGATTGCGATGGCGAAGCTGGGCAACAACCCGAACAGCGCCACGAACCAATGGTTCTTTAATCTCGCCAACAACGCCGCCAATCTGGACACTCAAAATCAAGGGTTCACCGTTTTCGGACGGGTCTCCAATGGGCTGGCAAACATGGACCGCATCGCCGCAACCCCGGTATTTCGTTTGAACTCGAACGAACTCACCGATATTCCGCTGCTGAACTACCGCTCGGGCCAGACTGTCAACGAGTCCAACATTGTCTTTGTCCGGTCCATCACGATCCTCGACGAGACGCCACTTCCCGAAATCGCAGCGGGTGGCGTGATCTCGGCGGGCAATTTCGGCGGCATGCCCTTCGCCGCTCCCGGTTCCTACATCGAGATCTACGGCACCAACCTGGCGGGCGAGGTTAGCCGCGGCTGGAACACGTCGGACTTTGTCGCCGGCAACGCGCCCACGACCCTCGAGAGCGTCCGGGTGACGGCGAACGGTTTGCCCGCTTTCGTAAACTACGTCAGCAAGAACCAGATCAACGTGCAGCTGCCGCTTGGTCTCCCGACGGGCGGCGAAGTGGGCATCGTCGTGATTAATCGCAACGAACAGAGCGCGGCCTTCGCGCTGCCCCTGCGGGCCCTCGCCCCCGGCCTGTTGGCCCCCGCCAGTTTCAAGGTGGGCGACAAGCAGTTCGTTGCTTGCGTCCGCTCCGCCGAGGGCACCTTCGTCACCACCGACGCTCCCGCCCGGCCGAACGAACTGCTCACCTTCTACGGCATAGGCTTTGGGCCAGTGAGCCCCGCCACGGTGCCGTACGCGGGCCGGATCGTCGAAGCAATCGCCAACATTACCGCTCCGGTTGAATTCGAGTTCGGCGCCGACAAGGGCGAAGTGCTCTACGCCGGCCTCGCCTCTGGGCTGGTCGGGGTCTATCAGTTCAACGTCCGCGTCCCGGCCGGCACCCCAACCGGTGACGTAACCCTCAAGGTGAATGTCAACGGCGAGGCCATCGGCCAGCAACTATTCGTTCCCGTCCGCGCGGGCAACTAGTCTAGGGTTGTTTCGGCGGAGCCGGCGCTGGCGCCGGCTCCGGGTCGGTGACTTTCCGCCAACCGCCCTTCCGGGGCTCGGGCGCCGGAGCGGGGGGCGGAGTCGCGTCGGTTGTTTCCGCCGCCGGTGCCGGAGCCCGGTTATCCTTGGCGTCGGCTTTGCGCCAGCCACCGGACGAAGCCGGGGCCGGAGCCGTGGCCGGTGCGGCGGGTTCCGTCGCGCCCACCTGCGGATTCGGTCCTCGTCCCCCGCCCGTTCCGTCGCCCACCGGGCGGCGCCGCAACGCTGGCCGGTCGCCGGACGTCGCCGCCGGGCTCTCCGGCTTGGCTTCCGAGATCACGGTGATGTTCGGGTCGCTATCGTTCGACATCGGCGCGAGATACGTTTGCCGGTAGCGCAATTCGGCGTTCGGGTAGCGGATGGCTCCGTTGCCCGCCAGTGCGATGTTAATTCGCCGCTGCTGGCCTTGGCGCGCTCCCGCGGGCAGGTTGAAGTACAGCGCATACCGCTGCCGCAGCCGCGCCACGGTCGTGTCGAGGGCCGAGGCGCTATCCACCGGCATGCTGTCTCCCCCCGACGCTTCGGAGATCTCAGCGGTCCCGGCGGATTTCAACCGTCCCAAACTCACGCCGCCGCCGCCACCGCCTCCGCCCGGGTATCCACCCCCGGGATAGCCACCGCCCCCCAGAATAATCGTGCCCAAGCCTCCCCAACCGCCGCCGCCCCGCCGGCGTCCGTTCGGCGGATAGCCGCCCCCACCGCCGGGAAACCCGCCCCGATTACCCATCGCGTCCGGCGCCAGCAGCGCGCTCATCACCGAATCGGCGTCAATCAACGCCTGCCCCACCCGCTCATCGTCCCGGTCGAACTCGGTCTGGTCGTCCGTCAAAATGATGATGCCGCGCCGGGCGTCTTTCCGCGCGTTGCGCTTCATGTACTCGGCCGCGTCCAGCATGCCGCGGGTTATGTCGGTGCCGCCGTTGAACCGCTCGCGGTCCAGCACGTTATCGAACTCCCGGTAAACCCGGTCGCCGATAACGGTAAATGGCAGACGGGTACGGGTCTGCCGGTCGAACACCATAATGGCGATGCGATCCTCCTGCCCCAGGACGTCGAGCGCCGACTGCGCGGCCCGGGCGATGCGTTCCACATGGGGCCGCATGCTGCCGCTCACGTCCAGAAGGAAGAGGATATCGATCGGCATCTTCTCGCTGGCGAAGTTCAGAATCGGCAACTCCTTGCCGTTCTCCCGCAAAACGAAATCTTCCTTTTGCAGGTTGGTCACCGGCCGCGAGGTCCGGTCGAGCACCTGCACGTCGACGCGGACGAGCGAAACGTCACTCCGGAAAACCGGGGTGTCGTCGGCTTGGCCGAAGAGAGCACTGGAAACCAAGGCTGCGAACAAGAGGGGCCGATACATAATGCACTCCTGGATGGGAGACGTAAATTTTACCCCCGGCGTTCCTAAACTTTCTAGAGGGCGCGTTGCTCTGCGGTTCGCGGCTTCCATTGATAGGCCGCCCGCGAATTCCGCGCGAAATACTTGGTCATCGCCTCCCGCCCTTTCGGGCCGAAGTAAGCATGCACGAGTTCGAAGCCCTGGGCGTATGGCGCCCAGTTGTCGCTGTTCGGCCAGTCGCTGCCGAACAGGATCCGGTCCGGACCGAATAGGCCGGTCAACTGGTCGAGCCGCGCTTTGTAGAACGCCGGGTCCGTCACCACCTTACCGTCGACCCGGCGCAGAACCTCTGAGATTTTGATGAAGACGTTGGGCCGTTGCGCAAGCTTGGCCAGGTCGGCCGGCGGTTCAATCTGCGGCAGGTGATCCACTACCAGCCGCAGCTTCGGCACCGCGTCGGTCACCCGCACCAAGTCCGCTACCAGTTGCGGCGTCGGATTGGCGCTGTCCATGGTCAGCCCGGCGTCGGCGATCCGCTTGATATCGGCGATGACATTAGGCTTGCCGATGGCGCCGTGAAAATCGCGGTCCCACAGGTTGCCGTAGCGGAGGCCGAGGAATAGCGGGTCCTTCCGAAAGCGGTCCAGATGCTTGGCGAAGTCGGGTTGGCCGGGTTCCAGGTTCCCGATCATGCCGACCATAATGGGTTCGTTTCGTATTGTGTCGAGCACCCATTGGTTGTCTTCCACCCACGGGCTGCACTCGACCATCACGGCGCCGACGACGTTATGGGGTGCAACGAGCTTCTTATAGCGGTCCGGCAACGCTGGCTGGTAGAGCGTCTTGTTGTCCGGCTTGGGCCAGGGGATGCCCTGCGGCCGCCGCGGGTCGAACAGATGGATGTGGGTATCGATGACCGGTTGCGGGCCCGAGCCCGGGGGGAACGCGGCGGCGAGGAAGGTTCGTCTGAGCATGGGGTAAGCGCTCCCTAGAATTGCAGCGGCTCCACCGCACCGGCCAGAGCAGCCGACTGTTCCACGGTGAGTTCGGTGATGAAGGGCGGAATGGCGCCCGCGTCGGCGATGCCGGCCACGGTCGTCGCGGCGTGGAGCACGCGGGCCGGGCCCAGCGCGTCGCGGATATCTTCAAGCGGGATGAACCGTTCGCGGATCGCCGCGGCGGCTGCCCATTCGCCCTGCTGGCACAGTTCGAACATCTGCTGCGTCCAGGCCGAACCGATACAGCCGCTGCCCGTCGTATACCCCGGCAGACCGAACTGCTGCAGGTGGACGATGGCCGGACGCTCGCCGATGCCGCTGACGACGATCGACTTGTCGACCCGCTCGAGCAGCGCCGTCAGGTAAGCGTCCACGCTCGGATCCTGCCGCACCACGGCGTACTTGATGCCGACGCACAGGCCCTTGTCCACCATGCGCGCCACGGCGTCGAGTCCGGCCAGTTTGTCGGCGCCGAAGTTGTTCTCCTCTTTCAAGTAGAGGATCAGCGGGAGGCCGCAGGCGTTGGCGAAGTCGGTGAGTCCGGCTTCGAGGCCCTTGGCATCGCGCGGATCGCCGCAGGGGAGGTGCATCACGGTGGGGAATTTGTGGCGGCGCAGCAGCGGCGCCTGGTCGATCAGGCGGCCGAAGCTGGGACCGGCGGAAGGGATAGCCCACAGGGCGTCATCGAACGACGAGAGCCAGTCGAGCAGCGCCTCGAACTCGCCCAGGGTGATGTGATAAAGAAACGCGTTGCCGCCGTAGAGCAGGCGGGTCACTCCTCCCTTGTGGATATGGGTGGCGATTTTGGCGCTGGCCTCCCAGTTGATGGAGCGCGCGGCGTCGCGGTGGCGCGCCAGCGGAGGAACCGAGAACACGCCCTGCCAGTCAGCTTTCTGAATCGTCGAAGTCTTCATATCGTCGTTACACTATCATCTTAGAAGTTAGAAGTTTGTGCCGGATGAGGACTCCATTACCGAACTGCTGCGCCGCTGGTCGGCGGGCAACCCGCACGCACTCGAAGAGCTGATTCCGCTGGTCCATCGTGAGCTGCACCAGTTGGCCGATCAATACCTGCGGCAGGAGGTCCACGAGGCCACCGCGCCCACGTCGCTCGTGCAGGATCTGTATCTCCGCTTGCTGCAGGCCAAGCGCATCGACTGGGAGAACCGGCATCATTTCTTCGGGATTGCGGCGCGGATCCTTCGTCAACTCCTGGTGGCGCGGGCCCGGACGCGTCTCGCGCAGAAGCGGGGCGGCGGTCTGAGCATCACGGAATTGGCGGCCGGCGTCGATGCCGGTTCTCCGGCGGCCGTCGACACCGCGGATGTGCTGGCCCTCGATGCGGCGTTGAACAAACTCGATGGACTGGATAGCCAGAAGGCGCGAATTGTGGAGTTGCGCTACTTCGGCGGGCTCAGCATTGAAGAGACGGCGGATGCAGTGGGCATCTCGATAGCGACCGTGAAACGGGAATGGGCCTTCTCGAAACTCTGGTTGCGCCGGGAACTGGTTGGTGTCGATGGAGGTGCGTCCTGACCGCCGAGCGGTTTCGCCAACTCGATTCGATTGTGGGCACGGCGCTCGAGACGGCGCCGGAGAGCCGGGCTGAGTTTGTTGCCACCCGCTGCGGCGACGATGCCGAATTGCGCCGCGAGGTGGAAGCGCTGCTGGCGCAGACCACGGATGCGGAGTTTCTTGAACGGCCACTGCTGGCTGAACCCGGCCCGGGCGCCAAACTGGGCCCCTACCGGCTCGATGCGGTGATTGGGCGCGGCGGCATGGGCGTCGTCTACCAGGCCGATCGCGTCGATGGACAGTATCGCAAACAGGTGGCGATTAAGGTTTTGACGCCCGCGTTTGCCACGGCCGCCGCGCTGACGCGCTTTGAGCAGGAGCGGCAGATTCTCGCCCAGCTCGACCATCCGCACATCGTCCGCCTGCTCGATTCCGGGCTCAGCGCTTCCGGTGCGCACTACGTCGTGATGGAACTGGTTGCGGGCGCCGTACCCTGTACGGCCCGCCGGCTTTCCGAAGCCGCCGCGCTCAATTGCTTTGCGAAGGTCTGTTCGGCCGTCCAGTATGCGCACCAGAATTTGGTGATTCACCGCGATCTGAAGCCTTCGAACATCCTGCTGAATCCGGACGACGAACCCAAGCTCGTCGATTTTGGCATCGCGAAACTGCTCGACCAGCCGGGAACTATGCGAGCCCCGAACAGGTGCTGGCCCGCCCCATCACGACGGCCTCGGACGTCTACTCGCTGGCGCTGGTGCTGCACGAACTGCTGACGGGCCGCCCGGTCCGCCAGTGGGCCGGGCTGTCGCTCCCGGATCTGCTGGCCGCCATTCAAGCGCCGCCGGTTCTCGACCGGTCCCTTCCTCGGGATCTGTGCGCCATCCTCGACCAAGCGCTCTCCTTTGACCCGGCGTACCGCTACCCCACCGCCGCCGCGTTCGCCGAGGATCTGCAGCGCTACCGGGCGGGCCTGCCGGTGGCCGCCCGCGGACCGGGCCCTTGGTATGTCGCGGGCAAGTGGATGGTGCGCCATCGATGGAGCCTGCTGGTGGCGGCCTCGATTCTGGTCTACTCCGGCTTCGGGCTGGAGGCGGTCCTGCGCTCTTCGCGGATGGCCGATGAGCAAAGGCAGATCGCCGAGCGGCAAAGGGAACTGGCCGTGTCGGCCCAGCAAACGGCGGAGGCATCCGCCGCCGAGGCCCGGACGGCGGAAGCGGCTGCGAACCAGCAGAAGCGGTTGGCCGAAGACCGATTCAACGACGTCCGGAGCCTGGCGCGGTCCGTGCTGTTTGAGTTTGAGCCGGCCGCGGCGCAACTACCCGGCAATACGCCCGTCCGCAAGTTGATGATCGAAAAGAGCGCCGTGTATCTGGACCGGCTGGAACGGTCGATTCCAGATTCGGATCTCGCCCTGCACGCGGAACTCGCGGCGGCCTACCTGCGGCTCGCCTCCGTGCAGGGCATTCCTAGTACCTCAAATCTGGGGGACCCCGAGGGTGCCCTTGCCAGCATCGAAAAGGGGATCCGCTCGCGGCGTTTGGTGTTCGAGCGAAAGCCGGATGATGCTGGTGCCCGGGGTCTGCTCGCAGATGCAATGATTACGCGGGCGATGCAACTGAGTACGCTGCAACGAACCCCACAGGCACAGCGAGAACTTCGCGCCGCTACCCGGGTGCTGGGCACGCCGAATGACGAAATCGGCTTAAATACCCTCTCCCGCCTCCACTTTGCGCGGAAGGACTTCGCGAAGTTTCTCGCGGTCGCCGAGCGACTCCATCGGCAGTTCCCGGCTAAGGACGCCTACTCTCGCAATGTCGCTTTGGGCCACAAGTACCTCTCTAGCCAGCAATCAGCAGCCTCCGAGCGGCTAGGGCACGCGCGCCAAGCCGAAGCGATCGACGCCGCGCGCCTGGCCGCGCAACCCGAGAATGCAGACCGGAAACTCGATCTCTCCTTCGACCTTTCCATGCTGGCGACTTTGTCGGCCGAAAGCGGCGACTGGCGCTCGGCCAAAGATTACTTCGCACGTACGGTGGCGATCCGGCGGGAACTGGCCGCCGCCGATCCGAAGAATGTGCGCTATCAGGAGCGTCTGGCCGCGGTCCTGCTCTATCAAGGATTTGCGCACCTGTATCTCGACGATCCCAGGGGGGCTGACCTGCTATTTGGCCAAGCGCGTACCGCACTGCAGGCGATCACCGATCAGATCTCGCCGCCTGTCGCCCACGACTTAAACGCCCTGCTGGCCATGGGGAACGCACTCGCGATCGGCTCCTGCACCGCTTTGGAGGAGGCGGTGCCCGTAGCCTCTTCACGGGTCCTGCGGGACTTGTACGGCAAGCTCTGGACGCGTCGCTTGGCCGCCTGCCGGACTCCCTAATTTTTTCTGAGCCGATCTTCCTCCGGTTTGCTCAGGAAGGGACATGCGACTTTTCCTGGCATTCTGGACCTTCGCCGCGGCCCTGCTTCCGGCTGCTCCGCCCGCGTATCAGACGGGCTTCTACTTTGAGCCTAATCTGGGTCAGGCTTCCGCGCCGGTGCGATACCTGGCTGCGGGCGGCGGCCTCTCCATCCTCGTCGAAGATCGCACGATCACGACCTCGCTCTCCGGACGCAGTCTCGTCCGGATGACGATGGAGGGCGCGCTGAAGCCCACCACGATTCACGGCGTGGATCCGCTGCCCGGCACGACGAATTACCTCGACCGGCGGCCTGCCGTGACGGCGGTTCCGCACTTCGCCGGGGTGCGCTTGAACCGGGTCTACCCCGGCATCGATATGGTCTACCGGGCCGACAGCGCTCAGTTTGAATATGACTTTCACGTCGCCCCCGGGGCCGAGGCCTCCGCCATCCGCCTGCGCTTTTCCACCGCGCCGCTACTGACCGAGTCTGGTGATCTCGTTTTCGAGACGGCGGCTGGCCAACTTCGGCAGCACCAGCCGATGGCCTTTCAGACCATCGACGGCCGTAGAGTCGACGTGCCCGTGCGGTTTGCCGTGACGGGCCAGGAGGTCTCCTTCGCACTGGCTGACTATGACCGCTCGTTGCCGCTATTGATCGACCCGCCGATTACATACTTGACTTATCTCGGCAATCCCAGCAATACCAACTCCTTCGGTCTCCGGACGGACGGCTCCGGGGCCCTTTATGTGTTCAGCCCGAGCACGATTGCAGTGCAAACCAATGCCATCGGCTCCAACGCTGGCACGACCGTGACGAAGTTCAACGCTTCCGGGCAGTTGGTGTATTCCACCCGCACGGATGTCATCGCCAGTGACGGCGCTTGGGCCGTCGACGCGCAGGGATTCGTCTACCTGGCCAATGAAAGTACTCTCCTCAAGCTGAATCAAGCCGGCACGGCGCAGAGTTACCGGACCACCATTCCGTTCACCCGGTTGCAGGTGGAAGGCCTGGCGGTGGATGCCTCCTCGAATGTCTACCTCACCGGCCGCTTTGCTGCCTTGCCGACCACCTATACGGCTACCGCTGGGGCGTTCCGCACTACAGGCAATGGATTTCTGATGAAGTATGACGCTACCGGGGCGAACACGGTCTACCGCACGTTCCTGCCGTCTGTATCGCGGGCTCCGGGACTGGCCGTGGACAGCACGGGAGCTACCTACTTCGCGGTCATCAATCCGTCGACGACTTGGGGCGCTACGGCCAATCTGGGGGGCGGCAGCGGCAACTTCCTCGGTTTCGCCAAGCTCAATCCGGCCGGTTCGGCCCTCGCTTACGTCTTCGACTTCAGCGCGCCGAATTTTACGGCGACCAATCTGGCCATCGACTCCGCTGGAAACCTCTTCTTCTCGGGACCCATCGGATTCAATACTCTGCCGGTCACCAATGCCTTGCAGAGCACGGTGGGTGGCGGGCTTTCCGATACCGGTCTTGTCAAGGTGAACGCGGCGGGCAATGCGATTCTGTTTGCGACGTATTTCGGTGGCAACGGCCAGGAGGGCTCGACGATCAGTGGCGGTTTGGCGGTTGACGCCCAAGGGAACGCCTGGATCGGAGGATTGACCACTTCCACCAACCTGCCCCTGGTTGGCGCGACGCAGAATAGCCGTCTGGGCAACGCCGACGGGTTCCTCGCGCAGATCAAAGGGGACGGGTCGCAACTGCTCTTTTCCACCTACGCCGGCTCCAGCGCGGCCGAAATCAACTCCGGCTCCCACTCCGTTGCCGCGGACAACGGGGCGGGCTACCTGGCGATGGGAACGCCCTCGGGTACCCTTGCCAGCGTCAACGCGATTCAGCCGCTGTACGGGACAGGTTCCTCGAATCTGGTGGTTGGCAAGTGGGGCACCACCGTACCGGCCGGGAACCAAGCCCCCACGGTCACCTCGATTAACCCGGCCTCCGGCACGGGTCTCACTACCACCCGCACCTTCGTCTTCACGGATCCGAACGGCGCCAATGATCTCGGGGTGGTGAACGTCCTGATCAATACGGCCCTCGACGGCCGCAACGCGTGCTACATCGGCTACGACAGCGTCAACAATCTGCTCGTGCTCCTGAACGATCCCGGCGACGACGCCTCCGTCCTCGTGCTCCCGTCGGCCGCGACGGTCAGCAACTCCCAATGCTCCATTGCCGGCTCCGGCATCACCGCCGTGAAGTCCGGCAACACGCTGACGCTCACCATCGGCTTCACCTTTACGAGCGCCTTCAGCGGCGGCCGCGTCGTCTACGCCGCGGCGCGCGATGGCAACGGCGGCAACTCCGGATGGAGCGCGGTGGGTTCGCACTTTACGAGCGTGCTGACCTCGAACCCGCTCCCGATCGGCGCCACGCCCGTCTCGGGCACCGCCACCGCGGGCACGACTTACCCCATCACCCTGCAGTACCGCGATGCCACCTCCTCGCTGAATCTGCAGCCGGTGCAACTGCTCATCAACTCCGCCGTCGACGGGGTCAACGCCTGCTACTTCGGCTTCGACCACGCGGGGAACTTCCTGTACATCATCGGCGACAGTGGCGACCTGCAAACAACCCCGGTGCGGCTCAACGGCGCGGCCAACGGCGCGGTATCGATTGAAAACAGTCAGTGCCGCCTCATTGCCGCGGGCTCCACGTTTACAGACGTGGGCAACACCCTCACGATGACGCTGCAGTTGCAGTTCAAGGCGGGATTCGCCGGCCGCCGCCTGATCTTCGGCGGCGCGCAGACGGCCACCCCGGCCAACTCCGGTTGGCACCTGATGGGCAGCCTGACAGTGCAGTAACTCCGTCTAAACTGGGGAGACCGGTGCCCTCGCTGCGTCTCCTCTCCTTTCTCGTCTATCTGCTCTCGTGGGCCGGGGTAGCGGTGGGTGCTCTCTGGAGCGCCCTTCCCTCCCGCCACACTGCCCCGGCTCATCACCATTTGCCTGGCACGCTGCTGCAGTTGGCGGGGGTGCTGGTGATTACGATGTTCCTGCCCGAGGGCGCCTTGCGGCCTACACCCTGGGAACTTGCATTGGCTCTGGGCTTGGCTCCGGCCGGCGCCGGGCTCTACCTGGCGACCGTGGCCGCCGGACGCCGAGGCGGCCTGGTTACCACCGGCCCGTTTGCCCTGGTTCGTCACCCCATGTATTTGGCCTTCTTCCTGCTGCTGGCCGCCACGGCCGCGCTCGCCGCCGCGGGCTGGCGGACCATTCCTGCATTGGCGGTATACCTGGCCGGCTCCGAACTCCGCCTGGCCCACGAGGAGGCGGCGCTGGCGGGTACGGCCTATTCGGCCTATCGCGCCCGCACCCGCTGGCGATATCTTCCCGGCCTTCGCTAGCCGTTTGATACACTCATCCCTGACACCCAATGCTTCTCCCGAAGGAACTGATCGAGTACCTCTCCCGCCAACTGATCAAGCGCATCAATCCGTTTTTCGTCGAAGTTGCCGATCCCGCCAAAGCGGCGCCGGTCGTCAGCGACCTGATCATCGAAGAGCTGTCCGCCGAGGACAAGCTCAACGACGAGGTCCGCGGCATTCTTGAGCAGTATGCCAACTACATGCGCGAGAACCAGATCAGTTACTCGGACATGTTTCGCAAGATCAAGAATCAGCTGATCGCCGAACGAAAGGTGATCCGCGCCTCGGGCCGGGACACTGGCGACGCCATGAAGCTTTCGCGGGACAAGATCACTGATATCTCGCACAAGCTGATCTCCGCGTTTCGGAAGTCGCGCGAGTTCCGCCTGAAAAAGCCGGAGAACGACATCCGCCTCGAACTGGTGAAAGGCTTCACCGAACTGCTGGTGGCCGAGGATAAGATCGACAAGGCCGCCCGCGAGAAGGTCCGCAAACAGAAGCGGGAGATTCTCGAAGGCAGCGAGGAGTTCGACCTGCTGCAGCGCCGTTACTATGCCGAAGAGTTGAAAAAGATCGGCATCGATCTCTCCCGTCCGTAGCCGCGTCCTGATATGCTCGGCGGAGTATGTCCCGCCTCTTTGCTCTCTCCGCCGCCGGCCTGGCCGGCCTCCTCGCCTGGAGCCAACTGCCTCCGCCGGAGCCGCTCAAGCTGATCCCCGTCACCGAAGGGGTCCATGTTCTCGAAGGGGCCGGTGGCAATGTCGCCGTGGTGACCACCAGTGAGGGGACGATCCTGATCGACGACAAGTTCGCCCCCAACGTCCCGCAGATCTACGAAGCGGCCAAGAAGCTGAGCGACAAGCCCATCCGCTACCTGCTCAACACCCATCACCACGGCGACCATACCGGTGGAAACGCCGGGCTGGCGGCGAAGGAGCCTATGGAGATTCTGGCCCATACGAACGCGCGGGCGAACATGATTAAGGGCGCCATGCCAGGTGTTCCTCGCATTGGCTACCGGGACTCGATCACGGTCGGCCTGGGCGGCGTGGAACTGCAGGCGATTCACCTCGGCCGCGCCCACACCAATGGGGACGCCGTGATCTTTTTCCCGCAGAAGCTGCTGATCCACACGGGCGACCTCTTCGCCGCGCCTGGCCCGTTCATCGACTACGCCAACGGTGGTTCGGGCGTTGAGTGGGTGGCCACTCTTGACAAGGTCCTGGCGCTGGATTTCGACAAGGTTATTCCCGGTCACGGCCCGGTTTCCACCAAGGCTGACTTGAAGGCCTACCGCGACAAGATTGACGCCATGGTGCGGAAGATGACGGAACTCAAGCGGAAGGGATTGTCGAAAGAGGACGCTGTAAAAGCATTCGACCCGGCATCCCTGGGATGGGAGCCGGGTCGAATGTTCAACCGGACGCTGCCGCCTCTCTATGACGAGGTGGCGCGGTAACGTCTACTGCTCTTTCTTGGTGCCGTAGTCGACGCGGTTCACTTTGTTGGCTTCGATGGTGACGCTCTTCTTGACCGTGCCATAAATCTGGCTTTCCACCATCAGTTCGTAGGTGCCGGCCGGAATCAACAACCCACCGCCACCGTTGTTCAATTCGTCCACGTGGCCCATGAAGCGGCCATTCAGGTAGAAGGGACCCGTGTCGCCTTGCGCTACCGACCAAAACGATTCCGGTTCGCCGCCGCGCAGCCGGAGCCGGCCGAACGGACCCTGGGGCACGTCCCGCTTCTTCAGCTTGGCGCGCATCTTCGAAGTCTTGCCCGCGGTCACATCCACCTTGGCGGTGAAGTCCTCGTAGCGGGGATCCTTCAACGTCACTTCATGGGAACCCGCTTCCACCGGCCACTTCTCCGGCACGGAGAAACGACCCGCCGGACCGACGTACTTCCCGTCAACAAACAGACCAGCGCCGTTCGGCGAGGCACGCACACGCAAATAACCCGTTTCAGCGGCCAATGGCAGCGCGAGAAGAGCGATTACAGCAAGCGGAGAAAACCAATGTTTCATATTCATTAGAGTACCGGAGTCCCTTGAGAGTTTCTGTTGGTGCGCATGAGAGGACTTGAACCTCCACACCCTTGCGAGTACCGGAACCTAAATCCGGGGCGTCTGCCAATTCCGCCACATGCGCCCAAGCCACGTTGCACTATGAGTTTACCACCACCAGCCGCCGGTGCGAAGCCGAAACCGTCGAACGGCGCCGGATGTCCAGCAAGCGGGGAGTTATCTGGCCACATGCGCAGCGAGACTCCACCAGCCGGGCACTCAAGTTGGTCGCGAGCCGGAACAGGGGAGCCCGGGAATTGCGAAGGAAACTTACCTCCAATTCTCCGTCCGGGCCCACGGCGAAGATGGCATTGGCCAGGTTCACATGCATTCCGTCGTGCGCTTCGCACTCCTGCGCCAATAACTCGCCCGCGAAGCCGCGAAACTGCTCGAAGATCGGCACCTGAAAGATCCGCCAGAAGTAGTCCCGGTCTTCCTCGCTCAGCGAGCCGCGCACCACATCCGTAAAAACTACCAGCGATTGGCTCAAAGGGCGCCAAGCGATCTCGCCCTCTTCGATGCTCTGCGCCAACGCCCGGATCGTGTCGCCCGGCGCCGCCAGGCTCTGTGGCGCGAACTGCGCCAACTTTTCACTCCGGTAGGTGGAAAAGCTGCGGACTCGCCAACTTCCGCGAATCTCCTGCCCCAGCACCGCCGTGCGCGGGGCCTTGCCGACGGGGTACTCCAGTTCCTGACGCGGATGCGCCGGCGCTGCCGGAACCTCGAACCGCTCAGGGTGCCGTAAATAGTCGAGCAATTCCACCTGCGGCAGCTCGTCGAGCGACTTCGCCTCGCCCCGTTCCTGATAGAACCGGGTCCGCCGCTGGGCGTAGGCCAACATACGCGCAAATTGCAGTTGCTGTTCGGCCGCCGGGTCGGCAGCACGCCCCGGACGCCAGAGAAGATGCAGGATCACGCCAGAGAGTGGCCTATTGGTGCTAGTGCTCTCCCCAGATTGCCCCGTAATGCACACTACAATAAGGAGATGACTCGCCTCTTCCCCCTGATCCTGGCCGCCGCAGCCTTACTTCCGGCCCAGAACATTGGCGTCGGCATCAAAGGCGGCATACCGCTTAAAGATTCCTACAAGTTCTCCACCCTCGGCGCCACTACCCTCCGCGATGGCGATTTCGTGGTTGGTCCCATGTTCGAGCTCCGTCTTCCCGCCGGACTCGGCATTGAACTCAACGCGCTCTACCGCCGTGGCGCGGGCATCAACTCGTGGGAGTTCCCCCTCCTGGCGAAGTACCGCTTCCCGGGCATCCTCATCCGCCCCACCATCGGCGGCGGCTACATGTTCCAGCGCCTGAACGACATCCCGGGGCTCGACAACCGCAATGGCATCGTCGCCAGCGGCGGTGTGGAATTCAAGCTGCCGAAAGTCCGCATCACCCCGGAGCTTCGCTACACCCGATTCAATGAACAGCGCCCCAGTTCCGGCATCCTGACGGGAACCAATCAAGTGGATGCGTTAGTCGGCTTTAGCTTCTAGTCCATGCGCACAGCCATCTTCGGCGGTACCTTTGATCCGATTCACTCCGCCCATCTTGTGGTCGCCGCCGAAGCCGCGTGCCAGTTTCATCTGGACCAGATCCTGTTCATCCCCAATGCCGTGCCGCCGCACAAGCCCGGCCGCACCCCCTACGCCCAACGCCTGCGCATGGTCCAGCTCGCCTGCGCCGGCTACCCGCAGTTCGCCGTCTCGGACATTGAACAGGCAAACGAAAAAAGCTACTCCATCCTGACGCTCGAACGGCTAATTCCCACCGGCGGCGAATGGTTTTTCCTCATCGGCGCCGATGCCTTCGCCGAGATTGCGACGTGGCATCGCTGGACGGAGGTCGTCGCCCTGGTCACCTTCATCGTCGTCTCCCGCCCCGGGAGCACGTACGCCATTCCGGCAGGCGCCCGTGTGCTGCCGCTTGAAACCGTGGAGCTCGACGTCTCTTCGACGCGGATCCGTTCCGACCTCGCCCGCGGAGAGATGCCCGATGAGCTTCCCTCCGCGGTGGCCGATTACATCCGCGCCGAACGGCTCTACGGGTTCTAGCTAGATATACGCGATCACGTCGATTTCGACGAGCGAGTTGCCGGGAATGCCGCCGTAGGCCGCAATCGTCGTCCGCACCGGGGGCTCTCCGCCGAAGCGGCCCTGGAACATCTCGTTCATCCCCTTGTAATCGTTCAAGTCGTGCAGGTAAACATTGCACTTCAAAACCTTGTCCATGGAGGACCCGGCGTTGACGAGTTCCTTCTCCACTTCGTCCAGCACATGCTTGGTGTGCGCCTTGATGTCGCCTTCAAAATGGGCGCCCTTGCCGGCGATAAACAGCAGATTTCCATAGGAAACCGCGCCATTGAACAACGGCGTCTTCTCCGGCTTTTTGCCCTTGTAGTGAACCTTCTTCTCCGGTTTGGCCGGGGTCTGGGCCTGGGCCGCCGCTGCTCCGGCCAGTCCGGCCGCCGCGGCAATCAAGTTGCGTCGAGAGTTGGTGGGTTTATCCATTCTGGGTCTATTATGCTACGTTGCAATGTATGCGACGCCGTAGCTTTCTGACGATTCCCCCCCTCGCCGCCACTGCCGCCGTCGCGGCGACCAACGCCGATCTGCCGAAGTACCGCGTCCAGTCCGCCTACAAACCGTGGGCCAATCCCGGCATGCCGGGCGCCTTCCGCGGCCGCGTTGCCTCTGTCCACGCGCCGAAGTCCATCGACGTTCCCACCGAGACCGTCGACGTGCCCACCGTGCAGGAGATGATGAGCCGTGGCATGTTGTCGCTGACCGGCGAAAAGGACCTCCGCAGCGCCTGGCGCCGTTTCGTTGAACCCAATGATGTCGTTGGCCTGAAGGTGAACTGCTCCGGTGCGCCGGGCATCTGCTCCCATCCCGTCATCGTTGCCGAAACCGTCCGGCAGTTGATCGCCACGGGCGTTAAGCCCACCAACATCTGGATCTACGAACGGTTCAAGGATCAGATGGATTCCGTGGCCTACGACAAGTACGTGCCCGCGGGAGTGAACATTCTCGCCGCCTCGGCTCTGCGCGATGCCCTGAACGGCTACGATCCGAAAACCTATGTCGAGGTGGATTTCTTCGGTGAGGAGGACACCCGGTCGAACGTCATCCGCCAGGTGTCGGAGAACTTCACGAAGCTCATCAACATCCCGAATATGAAGGACCACGGCGCCTCCGGGGTCACCGGCTGCCTCAAGAACATCGCCTACGGCAACTTCCACAACGTCGCCCGTTCGCACCGCTTCGAGAAGACCAACACTTTCTCGTTCATCGGCGCCCTGGCCATGGTGGAACCCGTCCGCTCCCGCACCGTCCTCCATCTGATGGACGGATTGAAGGGCGTTTGGCACGGCGGCCCGTTCTCGCCCACGAAGGACTACCGCTTTTATCCCGCGAAAATGATGTTCGGCACCGACCCGGTGGCCATGGATCGCATCCTGCTCGACATCATCGAGGAGCAGCGCAAGCTGAAAGGCGCGGTCAGCGTCTGGAACCGTTCGCCTGAACACCTCATCAAAACCGGTGAACGCAAATCCGGGCCCAACTGGAACCGCTTCATCCGCGAACCCGGACACATCGAGTACGCCGCCACGCTCGGCCTGGGCGAATACGACAAGAAGAAAATCGACTTCCGCGCTACCACTCTCTAAATGCTCGCACTCGTTCTCATCAGTCTCTTTACCGACGCGCCACCCTCCGCCGCGTCTCAACTCAAGCCGCTCGGCATCGAATGTGTCTATGTGGCTCCGGATGCGGTCGCCGCCTGGACCGCCGCCGGCGCCTGCGCCAAGCCGCTGCCGGCCGTCACCAAGCTGCCGGCTCCGGGCGTTCAGTACCGCATGAACGTCGCCTCGGCGTCCAACGCGCCCTGGGTGAACTCCAACGGTTGGCAATATGTCCGAGGCCTCAAGAGCACCGCTTTCGTCGATGCGCCCAATCCGGTGCTCGCTGCCGCCGAGGCCCACGCGTATGGCGGGGACGCCATCCTTAAAGTCGCCCCCAAGGACTGGCCAAAGTATGCCGAAGCGGTAAAGCTGATCGCCGGCCTGCCGCCTTCCCGGTTACCGCTCTTGGCCAACATCGGCTTTGTCGATGATGGCTCCGCCGCCGCCGGTGAAAATCTCAACCTGCTGGTCCGCCGGAATCTGCTCTTTAAAGTGGTTTCGACGCCAGACTCGTCGCTCGCCCTTAATGTAAAACCAGAGTCCGGCGACCCGTCCAAGTATGCCTACGACGTTCGCCAGAAACTCGGCGACGATCGCCGGCTGCTCCGGATCTACGGATCGGACGTGGTGATTGCCCGCCTCCAAGGCGACTCCTCCGGACGGCGGGTTACCTTGCTGAACTATGGTAACCGGAGCGTGGAAGGCCTGCGCGTCCGGCTGCTCGGCCGTTTTCCGAAGGTCCAACTCACCTCCTCGGCCGGGCCGATCGAAGCCCGCGACATCCAGGTGACCGCCGAATCGACTGAATTCTCCCTCCCCGTTGTGCCCACTTACACCGTGATCGACCTAAAACCATAAGATTCACGAAATGTTTTAGGTGTGTTCATAGATCTGTAACCGCCGGTGTTCCAACCTCAGAAGTTGGATTCCCCGGCTACAATGAAGCGAAGGAGCGGTTCGCCGTTGACGGGGAAAATCTTTTTTAAATTGATCGGGGCGGTTCTTTGCCTGCTGGTGGTGGCACTAGTGGCGGTGGACTTCTTTGCGTCGAAGGTCGCCGAGTCCACTTATCTCGAAACGCTCGAGCGCGAGTTGATGGACAAGGGGAAGATGCTGGCCATCGCCGTGCCTTCCGACCCGGTTCAGTTCGAACGTTATGCCGAGGCGGCCCGGGGTCGGCTGACGCTGATCGCCCGCGATGGCCGCGTGTTGGCCGATTCGGAAGTTTCGGCGGACAAGATGGAGAATCACGCCAACCGCAGCGAAGTGCAGAGCGCGCTCGCCGGTCAGGCGGGGTCCATCCGCCGCAAGAGCCCCACGCTGGGCGTTCCGTTCCTTTATGTCGCCGTGCCGGTGAAGGACGGTGCCCTGCGCCTCGCCGTGCCGCTATCGGAGATCCAGAGTCAGGTGGACGCGATTCGCCGGCGGATGCTCGCCTCAACCGCTATCGCCTTCCTGCCCGCTATCCTCCTGGCTGCTTTGTTCGCCCGCTGGGTTTCCCGACGGCTCGGCCTCATCATTGAGTACTCAGCCGAACTCGCCAAGGGCAACTTCCAGGCGCGCTTGGCCTCTCCGGGCACCGATGAACTCGGCTTGCTCGAGCGGAAGTTGAATGAGACCGGCGAAACGCTCGAAGGGATGTTTCAGGAACTCGAACGGGAACACGCCGAGCTCGAAAAGCTGGAACGGGTCCGGAAAGACTTCGTCATCAACGTCTCTCATGAGTTGCGGACGCCGCTCGCGTCCATCCAGGGCTACACCGAAACACTTCTCGACGGCGCGATCCACGACCCTGAGCACAACGTCCGGTTCCTCGGCATCATCCGGCAGAACGCGGAACGGCTCGCTAACCTTACGGCCGACCTGCTGACCCTCTCCCGCGTCGAACTCAAACAACAGAAATTCCAGTTCGCGTCCTACCACGTCGATCACCTGGTGCAGAACACCGTGGATTCCATGCTTCCGCTCGCCCGGAAGAAGAACATCACGATTCAGTTCGCCGCGAGCGCCTCGCAGCCGGAGGCGTTCTGCGATTCCGAAGCCGTGAATCAGATTCTCACCAATCTGGTCGACAACGCCCTGAAGTACACGCCGGAGAACGGCATCATCCTGGTTGGGGTGCGCGAATTGAGCCCGCAGCCGTTCGTCGAGATCTTCGTGAAGGATTCCGGCATTGGCATCCCCCGCGAGGACCTGCCGCGCCTGTTTGAACGCTTCTACCGCGTCGACAAGGCCCGTTCGCGTGAACTCGGGGGCACCGGATTGGGCTTAGCCATCGTGAAACACCTCGTCCGGGCGCAAGGCGGAGAGGTGCGCGTGACAAGCGAAGTCGGCCACGGTTCCGAATTCGCCTTTACCCTGCCGCACGACGACCTCGGCATGAGCGAGCAAAGCGATATTCGCTCACAGTTAATGGTTTCGTAATCGGATTGAAACAGTAGTCGCAGTAGCTTGGAAGAGTCATGAAAAAGATTGTGCTCATCGAAGACGATGCGGATTTATTTGCGCTGTTGAAATACAACCTCGAAAAAGAAGGATACTTTTTCGCGGGTTCCCAGACCGGAAAAGGCGCTCTTGACCTCTGTAAGCGGGAACGGCCTGATCTCGTAATCCTCGATATCATGTTGCCCGATTCGGACGGCTTGGAGATCTGCAAAGCCATCCGCAGCCATCCGGAATTGGCCAATATCCCGGTGATCTTCCTCACGGCCCGCGCCACCGAGACGGACCGGATTGTCGGCCTCGAACTCGGCGCCAATGACTACATCGTCAAGCCCTTTTTTGTCCGGGAGCTCATTGCTCGCATCAAGATCCAGTTCCGCGGCCAAGCCCAGCCCGCCCGCTCGCTGAAGGCCGGCGGCCTGGAACTCGACCGCAATGCCTGCCGCGTCTATCTCGGTGGCGAGGAACTCACGCTGACGGCGACCGAGTTCCGCCTGCTCGAATTCCTCATGTCTCGCCCTGGCGTCGTCTTCAGCCGCGAGCAGCTTCTGAACGCCGTGTGGGGACATGACCGCGCCGTTACCGATCGCACGGTCGACGTTTATGTCCTTCGCCTACGGCAGAAGGTCGAGAAGGACCCCACCAATCCGCTCTACATCCGCAGCGTCCGTGGCTTCGGCTACAGCTTCAATGAGAACGGCGGCCTCGCTGCCCCCGAAACAGCCGCGGAAGGCGCCAGCACGGCGCGCTAAGCGTTTACCACACCGCCGGTGGATAGCTCTCCCTTATCAATTCATCGGCGGTGATCAAAGGCGAGTTTTGGTTGGCCTTCGCTTGGGCGACGATGAGCCGGTCAAACGGATCTTGCGTCCAGCCGATCGTGGCGCCCATGCCGGCCACGGCCGGGAAGGGAATCTCGCACAGCGTGATCCCAAACGTGGTGCTGAGGTTCGCGAAAACCTCGGCGGCGCCATAGCGGACGCGGCCTCGGCGGTGGAGAGAGTCGAATTCGAGGAAGCACATCGGCGAGAGCCGAAGTGCGCTTCGCTCAATCTCCTGCCGGGCGGCCTGGGTCAGCTTTTGCACCAGTCCATCGTGGAGCCAGAGCGCCACATGGGTATCCAGATAGGCGACACTCAAACGCGATCGCTCTCTTTCCAATGCGATTCGTCCCATTCGGAGCGGATGAGGCTGTCCGCGTCGCCCACGATAGCGTCCCGCGACACCGCCAGGCTAAGTTTGCTGTTGCCAGCCGGAGGGGAAATCTCCAATTGCCGTCCCTTGTATTCGATCAGCAGGACCTGCCCTTGCAGGGCATGGTCCAAGTTTTGAAAGAGGTTCTTCCGTAGCTCTGTCGCCGTCATGATTGAGCCGTACGCTGATCGATGTACGCTTGTCAAACGATGACGTACGCTCAGGCTTGATAGCTGGACTTCAGGATCAGCGAGACCAGGTTCCACGCAATGAGGGCCGCGAACCCGACATTGATCTTCGACAGTAGTCGTAATTTCCCCGTCTGCCAGCAGTAAATACCCAGCCCCACCGCCAATAGCTTCACGAGCAGCAGCCCCAAAAGAGGCGACGGCGCGGCGAGAATCGCCCAACGCACCAGCGGGTTACCCTCTTCCACCCCGTTCAGCAGAAACGCCACAGTCGTCAGGAAGTCGAGCATCTGCAGGTAAGAGTATTGATAGATGAGCTGAATCAAGCGGGATTCCTCTGCTCAAAGACTATCCTGGCCGTCTACCCACGACAACGTTACTGGATGGCTAGAACTTACCCCCAGGTACCTCTCATAAAGCAGTACTAAACCTCTGGTACAGGCCAATCCGAAAATTTTTCTCTCTTGTTATCAATCGGTTGCAAACTCCATGAATCCACCCGACGGTGAGCAACGCAGTACGGTGGAGCCATGAAACAATCTTTTTCCTGCCAAATCGCCATCGCCCAGACCCGCCTCGAACGGGCGCAGCGCCTGGAAACCACCCTGTTCCAAAGGTTCGCCGCCAACCCGGAGTGCCCCTCCCTCGGCGCTGCCTTTGAACGCGCGCAGCGCCACGTCGAATCGGCCGAACGCTCCTACTATCGGGCCCTGCGGGAGATCGGTTCGCCCAACCCGCCAGCCCCGTCCCTAGCCTTGCTGGACCCGAGCGCTTACCCGCATCCGCAAACCATGCTTCGGCCGGAGCGTGAGGAGCCCCAACGGCTCCACCTGGTTCCCCGGCAAAAGATCCAGCCGGTACCGCTGCGCCAGGTTGGCTAGGCAGAGCACCCCCTCCATCCAGGCGTACCGCTCACCGATACAAAGCCTGCCGCCACCCCCGAATGGCAGATAGGCGAACTTCGGCGCGGTGGAGTTTAGCCAACGATCCGGCAAAAAGCGGTCGGGCTCTGGGAAAAACTCTTCCCGCCGGTGGAGCACCGCCATGCAGACGAGCAGGATGGAGCCTTGGGGAGCCGTGAAATCACTACAGGTGTAGGTTTCGAGCGCCCGCCGCCCGAGAATCCAAACCGGGGGTACATCCGCATGGACTCTTGAAACACCCGCTGGCAGAACGGCAGATTGGGATAATCCTCGGGCCCAGGCAGACGCCCGCCGAGCACCTGGTCGAGTTCCGCCTCCATCTGTTCCCTCGCCGCGGGGTTTTCGGCCAGCAGGTACAGCGTCCAGGCTAGAGCATTAGCGGCCGTCTCATGGCCGGCGACGAAGATCGTCATCACCTCGTCCCGGATCTGCAGCCGGTCCATTCTTTCCCCGGTTTCGGCGTCCCGGACACTCAGCAGCATCCCCAGCAGATCGTCGTGTTCCTTGCCGCTGGCGATCCGGTCGTCGATCACGCCGTAGACGATCTCGTCGAGCTTGCGGAGGGCGGCCCGGTAGCGCAGGCTGGCGGGCAGCGGCAGTCCGAGCAGCAGCGGTCCCCACGGCATGACGAGCTGGTTGAGCATCTTCAGCACGACTTCGAGTTCATGCGCAATCGTCGTGGCCTTCTCGCCGGCCTCGGTGGTGAACAGGCTGCGAGCCACGATTTCGAGCGTTAGTTGGCTCATCGCCTCGGTCGCCTCGATCTCCTGGCCATCCTGCCAATCGGCCATCAAGGCCTGGGTACAGCGCGTCATCATCCGGCCGTACTCGGCGATCCGTTCGCGCTGAAACGCAGGCTGCATCAGCCGTCGCTGCCGCAGGTGAAACGGGTCTTCGCTCGTCAGCAGCCCTTCGCCAAACAGGCCCTTGGTGCGCTCGATGCGAGGGAATTTTTCAAACGCCGCGCCCTGCGTGATCAGCAAATCCCGAATCAGCTCAGGATCGTTCAGCAGGTAAAAATGCCGGTTGCCCAGCTTCAGATGAGCTCGCGGACCCTGCGAGTCGGCGAGGTGCGCGAAGTAGCGCAGTGGGTTCTGGATCATCTCCCAGGGGGAGATTTTGGCGCGGCTCAATGCTCTTGATGATAGGATTTATGCTGTGAAACGCGCAACTCTGCTTCTCCTTGCCTGTACCTCTCTGTTCGCCCAGGTCGATAAGGCGGAAAAAAAAGAAGGCTTCAAGCCGGTCCTGAACAAGTCCCTGAAGGGTTGGAAAGGCGACTCCCGCCTGTGGAAGATTGAAAAGGGCGTTTTGATCGGCTCCACCGACGGAGTCAAGATCAGTAAGAACACCTTCTTAATCTCCGAACGGGAATACGGCGACTTCGTTTTGCGCGCTGAGTTTAAGCTGCGCAATCATAACTCCGGCATCCAGTTCCGCAGCACCGAGATGCCCGAGTATGTCGTGCAGGGTTTGCAGGCCGACATCGCCTACGACAATTGGACCGGCTCCATCTACGACGAGAAGGGCAAGCGCGGCGTGATCGTCAACGGCTGGAAGGGGAAGGGCGAGAAGTTCTACAAGAAGGACGAGTGGAACCAGATCGAGCTATCCGCCATCGGCGAGAACATCGTCATCAAGATCAACGGCCAGGTGACCAGCGAGCTGAAGGACAGCTCCAAACTCGCTGGCGTGCTGGCGATTCAACTCCACCAGGGACCGGATATGAAAGTCGAGTTCCGGAACCTTCGCCTGAAAGAAGTGAAGCCTACCAAGTAACCGGCTGACCGGGTTCGAGCACCCACACGGTGGCCTCAACCAGCGCTTGCAACTGCGCGGGCGTTCCGGTTAATGCCGGAAACGTCCCGTAGTGCGCTGGAATGATGATCTTGGGCTGCAAGAGCCGGGAAGCCACGGCCGCTCCCCGCGGGCTCATCGTATAGACGTCCCCGATCGGCAGCACGACCAGTTCCGGCGCGTGGAGTTCGCGGATGAGCGCCATATCTCCGAACACGTCGGTGTCGCCGGCGAAGTACGCCGCCCGCCCGTCGTCGAACCGGATCACGTAGCCGCCGGGATTGCCGCCGTAAACGTTGTGGCCGTCCGGCTGCTCAATCGCACTCGAGTGCACGGCGGGCGTCATGGTCACGGCCACGCCGCCCACGAGAATCGTCCCCCCGAAGTTAATCGGAATCGTGTTCTGGACGCCCTGAGCGGCGAGCCAATTGCAGATCTCGTAGTTGGCCACCACGCGGGGCGCGAACCGTTCGGCCAGTCCTTGGACTCCGCCCAGATGATCGCCGTGACCATGGGTGACGAGAATCGTGTCGACGCGGGAAAACTCATAGCCCGCCGGAAAGCTCGGGTTGCCCGCGATAAACGGGTCAACCACGATCACTTCTCCCGAAGCGAGCGTCAACGAAAAGGTGGAGTGGCCAAGCCAGGTAATTTGCGGCATTACTCCACAGTTACCACTTTTTTGCCCGTCATCGGCGCATCGCCGAACAGAGCCCGCACCGCCGCCGTTTCGCTGGTGGGAGCGGGGCTGTAGGTGGTGAGGTAGGTCGTCACTTCGGGAAACGCGCGGATCATGTACGGGTTGCCCAGTCCGATCAGGATGATCGGCTTGCCAGACTTCACGAGATCGTTCACCAGCTCCGGATAGGTTCCCGGCAGAGGCGCGTTCCGTTCGCCGTAACCACCGATCTGGGCGTAGGCTCCGAGGACGATCGTCTCGCAGCCCTCGGGCGGCGCGATCGACGGAGTCTGCGGATCGACCAGCACAACGGGGATTTTCGGCGCACGGACGGCCATTTCGTCCAGGAATGCCTGTCCGTTGGCGTTGCCCTTCCGCTCGGCGAGCAGCAGCACGCAGGCCTTGGCGTCCTTGGCCAGGGGGAGCAACCCGGCTCTGTTGCGCACGAGCGTCACCGCTTTGCCTGCGATCTCGAGCGCCTTCTCCGCCGCCCCAGGGGCATCGAGCGCGTCGGGGAGAACCTCAGCCCGAACGTACCGGCTCTTATCGAGACCCAACTTCGCTTTCGCCGCCAACACCTTCTTTACGCTCGCGTCCACCCGGGCCTGCGTCAGCCGCCCGCTGCGAATCGCGGCCATCACCCCATTGATAGCCGCCGCCGGATCGGCCGGGATCAGCAGCACATCCACCCCCGCCTCAATCGCTCGCACCGCGGCCTCGCCCGGCGAGTACTTCGCCGCCAGGCCTGCCATGTCCATCGCGTCGGTGGAGACGATACCCTGAAACCCCAGTTCACCCCGCAACAGGCCCGTGATGACCGGCTTAGAAATCGTCGAGGGGTCGCCGGTGGGGTCGACGGCAGGCAGGGCGATATGCGCGGTCATTACACTATCCACTCCGGCCGCGATCCCGGCCCGGAAGGGCACGAGTTCGACACGGTCGAGCCGGATCCGGTCCACCTCCAGCTTGGGCATGCCGGCGTGCGAATCGACGGCGGTATCGCCGTGGCCCGGAAAATGCTTAAGAGTTACTAAGACAGGATTCGTGGGGTCACTTTTGGCGCCTTCAATATAGGCCTTGACGTGCTGGGCGACTAACTCGGGATCTTCGCCATAAGAGCGAATATTAATAATTGGGTTTTCTGGGTTGTTATTGACGTCCGCATCCGGGGCGTACACCCAGTGGACGCCCAGCGCCCGCGCCTCCCGGGCGGTGGCTAGTCCTAGGTACCGGGAGTAGTCGGTGTTGCCGGTGGCGGCAAACGCCATCGCGTGCGGATACTTGATGGCGCCGGCGACCCGCATGGAGGCGCCCCGCTCGAAGTCGCCGCCAATCAGCAGGGGTACTTTGGCCAGTTTCTGCATCCGGTTCAGGAAGGTCACCATCTCGAAGGGCTCGGTATTGATGGCGCCCGTGCGGCCCACGCGGTTGTTGACGATGATCCCGCCGACGCCGTCCGTCTGCACCGACTTCACGAAGGCTCGATAGGCCCGCGAACGCGTCGGCGGCAGGCTGCCGATGCTCTTGATGATTACGAGCTGCGCCACGCGCTGGCGGGGCGTTAGAGCCCTCATCCAATGTTGAATCGGGCGTTCAGCCGGGCCGGCGGCTACGGGCTTTTTGGGGGGCGGCGCGGCCAGCAGAGTGGCGGCGGAAAGCAAAAGGGCAAGGCGCCAGAGAGGCATCTTGCCCATGCTATCAAGACCCGGCGGATTTCTTCAGTTTCAGCGCACTTTTTGCTTGGGCGGGCTGCTTTGCCGCGGTGCGCTTACTGAGCCGGTTCACGGCGCGGACGAGTTGCAAAACCTCGTTAGCGCTCTTCATGATCACCGCGTCAGCGCCACTGTTCTCTTCCGTAATGCCCATGGCATCGACGAAGCCAGAAATCAGGACGATGCGCGTCTGCGGTGCGACTTCCCGGATTGCTCGAATCAATTCGACGCCGTTTTTGCCGGGCATCTTGTAGTCCGTAACCACCAACGGGAACGGACTCTGTTGGAATAATTCTAAGGCTCTTTCAGCATTGGTCGCAGTGGTGATCTCATATCCCAGTTCGGTCAGAACCATCTTTCGTGCCGCCAAACCGGAGGGGTTGTCGTCGACCAGTAACAAACGAGTTGTCACCGGAAGCGTTCTTTCAGCTTTCAACTTCATTGAAGGGGACTAAGGACCATGCGAAGGTAACAGACGCGTAAACGGAGTGTCAACGCACTTCTATCGGCATCAAAACGCGCCAGATGTTTTGCTTGACTATTCGACTTCTTTCGGGGCGTTGTAGCCGGGCTTGGCGATGATGGTGTACTTCATCGGCTTGCCCTTTTCATCGACGATACGCAGCGGTTCGTTGGTGGCCGGGTTGACGAGTTGCACGCGAATTTTGCGGAACTTGCCATCCTTGGCCTGGTTCGTCGGCGTGTACGTAATCGCGTACTGGCTGCGCAGCGCCTCGTGGATCTGGCGGTAAATATTGGGGAATTCGCCAAAGAACCGGGGGAAGTAGGCCTGGCCGCCGGTCTCGCGGGCGAACGTCCGCATCTGGTTGTCGGCCTGCAGGAAGTCGAGCCGCTGGATCGAGCCCATGAACCCGCGCGAGTCCATCCACTCGCGGAGCGCCTGCATAATGCCGATGGCGTAAATCGGCACGCCGCTCTGCTGCAGGGACTTGCGGGTCTTGTCGAAGGTGAGCTTTGAGAACGTGTCGATACCGCTCGCAATGACGACGATGGCCTTGCGGCCTTCGATTTCGGACATGCGGTCGGCGGTATCGGTGAGCGCGTCGTAAAGGTTGCTTTCGCTGTAGGCGGCAATGCGCAAGCGCTGCATCGCCTCATAGGCCTTCCGCTTGTCGGTCGAGAAATCGCTGAGGATCTCACTGCGGAGATCGTAGGCGACCACGGCGACGTAGTCTTCCGGCTTCAATGTCTCTAAGAAGCCGTAGGAGGCCTGCAAAGTTTCATACCAACCTGAACTCCAATACTGTTGGTACAAATTCGAGAACTCGATGACGAGGCAGACGGTCATCGGCGCTTCGCCCATGGTGAAGCCGCCGATGTTCTGGGGCACTTCGTCTTCGAGAATCCGGAAGTTGCCGCGCGGAATGCCCGGAATAAACCGGCCGTTCTTGTCGAGCACCGCCACGTCCACGCTCACCGTTGCCACGTCACTCTTAAAGGTCGGCAGGCCCTCGGGCAACTGGTCGCCTTCCTTCTTCTTGAATTTCGACTCGACCTTCTCCGGCTCCGGTTCCGGCGCGGGAGCGCCATCGCCCGTCTTCTTCCGCGGCTTCGCTTTCGTCTCCGACCCGATTGGTCCTGGCCCCTGCTGGCTCCACACCACAGAGAAGGACAACGTAAACACGAACGCGAGCAGGAAAAGCCGATTGCGCATGATGGTCACTTTACTCCTATTGAACGTCGAATGGGTCGCGGCCACTCTTCTGCTTCATGTACACCTGGAACTTCTTTCGCGCCCGGCGCAGCTTCCACTCTTTCAACTGCTGACGAAACGAAGCCATTGGATCCCAGGCCGCGCCTGGTTTGCCGCCCATCTTCTGCAGCATCCCTGTCCTGATGAGAAGCCATCCCGTCAATAGACCGCCGAGATGGGCCACATAGCTCACCCGCGAGCCGTCCATCGCAATCGCCCCCAGCACACTGATCGCGCCGAAGACCATGACGAAATACTTGGCCGGAATCGACCCGAAAAACAGAATATTCGGGAAGAGGATTCCATAAGCGACCATCAGGCCGAAGATGGCGCCGCTGCATCCGATGGTGGGTTGTTCGATGGCGCCGAGCGGAACGCTCGCCAAGCATACGACGACCCCGGCGCCGATGCCGGAGAACAGGTAATACTTTAAAAACCGTGGCGTTCCCCAGGTACTCTCGAGCATCGGCCCAAGAAAAAACAGCGAGGCCATATTGAAGAGAATGTGCTGAAAGCCATTCACGTCATGCAGGAACTGGTAGCTGACCAATTGCCAGATCATCCCCTGAAACACATCTTGCGGAATCAGCTTCAACGGCTGAAACTGCAAACCCGCAAACGCCTTGGCCAGTAGCGTGAACACAAAAATGGCGGTGTTGCTAATCAGCAACCACTTCACGCCCGGGGTGACGAACCCCGAAGACGACGGACCCGACGAAAAGGAGCGGAACGGGGAGCCCATGGACCTCTTCAGAATAGCAGCACTCGAACAATGTTAAGGATGCATCACGGGCCCACTTGGTTCCCGATTCGGCCGCTTATTCCGCCGACGGCGTACCGTACCGATTGAGCAGTACAGCCCCCGCCTGCAGCAGGAGCCCAGCCCCAATCCAGACTTGCCAGTGCGAGAGCGGCCCTTCAGAAAAAGCGAACTGTTTCGCCCAGTTCATGTCGGCGGCCAGCCGCCAGAACCCAAGAGCGAACGCCATCAGCGAGAATGGGGTCAACAACGCGGCCGTGGCCAGCGCCAGCCGCTGGTTCCGGGTGCCTTCCCGCTTCACTCTGGGCCCGGGGGCCAATCGAATCGTAACCTTCATCGCAAACTGCTAACAGCATAGCCCACTGTAAGATACAGTGAGGATATGAAAAAAGTGACCACCGCAATCATCGGCACCGGTTTTATGGGCCGTGTTCACATTGAAGGCGTGCGCCGCCTGGGAAATGTCGAAGTTGTTGCCGTCGCCGGCTCCTCGGATGCTTCGGCCAAGAAGTTTGCCGAGTCGATGGGCGTCGAGCGCTCGACGGGCGACTACAAGACGTTGCTGGCCGATCCCTCGATCGACGCCGTCCACGTTTTGACGCCCAACGCCCTGCACTATCCGATGTCGATGGCCGCCCTTGAAGCCGGCAAGGCGGTCCTTTGCGAAAAGCCGCTGACGGTGACGTCGAAAGAAGCCAAAGCCATGGTGGCCTTGGCGGCAAAGAAGAACCTGCCGAACGCGGTCTGCCATAACCTGCGCTACTACCCGGTGGTCCAACACATCCGCCGGATTATTGAATCGGGCGAGCTTGGCGAGATTCTACACGTACAGGGAACCTATTCCCAGGACTGGCTGCTCTATGAGACCGATTACAACTGGCGGATTGAGAGCGAACGCAACGGCGAACTCCGCGCCATGGGCGACATTGGCTCGCACTGGATGGACATGATCCAGCACCTCACCGGCCTGCCCATCACCGGCGTCTGCGCGGATCTCGCCACCTTCCACAAGACCCGGAAGAAGCCGAAGGTCGCCATCCAGACCTTCGCGGGCAAAAAGCTGAAGCCGAAGGACTACGACGACGTCGAAATCACGACGGACGACTGGGGCGCCGTGATGTTGCACCTCGGTGACCGTGCCCGCGGCGCCTTCACTGTCAGCCAGGTGGCCGCCGGCTGCAAGAACAAGTTCGCCTTTGAGATCTTCGGCACCAAGGCTGGGGTGTCGTGGAACCAGGAGGAGCCGGACCGCCTCTGGATCGGCCACCGGAACACCCCGAATCAGCTGATCGTCAAGGATGGCTCGCTGCTGCACCCGAAGGCGGCCGAATACGCCGAACTCCCCGGCGGTCACAGCGAAGGCTATGACGATTCGCACAAGGCCCTCTACAAGCGCTTCTATCGGAAGGTGGCGGACGCGTCGGCGCCGGTGGACTACCCGACGTTCGAAGACGGCCTGCGCGGCATGATTCTGCTTGAGAAGGTGGCGGAATCGGCCAAGAAGCAGAAGTGGGTGAAGGTCTAGGCGGAAACAAATGCGGTGGATTCTGTTTTTCGTGGCGAGCTCCTTGGGAGCCGTGGATTTCGCGACCGACGTGCATCCGATTTTGGCTACTCGCTGTTTGGGATGCCATAGCGGAGCGAACCCGCAGGGCGGGTTTTCGTTGGCGACGCGGGAGGGCGCTCTCAAAAGCAAGGGCGAGATTGTCGCCCGGGTGAAGGGCGAGGCCGGATTGCCGATGCCGCCGACGGGCAAGGGCCTGGACGAAAAACAGATTGCCATCCTCGAAGCGTGGGTGAAGGCGGACCTGCCGTGGACGGACGTGTCGCACAAAGCGCCGTCGGCCTGGCGGGCTCCGCTTGAGCCTCGCGTAGTGGTGTTGCCGCAAAACTACGAAACGAACCCAATCGATAAGATCCTTTATAATCAAGGATTTAAGGGTAAAGTGGTGCCGGACGCGGTGTTCGTCCGCCGGGCCTATCTGGACCTGTGGGGCATCACCCCCACCCCGGAGCAGCTCCGCGGTTTCGACGGCAACCGGGCCAAGCTGGTCGATCAGCTGCTGGCTGACCGCAAGATGGTGACCGGCCACTGGATCAGCTTCTGGAACGATCTGTTGCGGGACGATCTTCGCGCTTACCACGGCGGGGAAAAGTCGATCCGGCCGTGGTTAATCAAGGCGCTGAACGCGAATATGCCCTATGACCAGATGGTGCGCGAACTGGTGAACCCGGTGGGTCCCGATTCGCCGGAGGGCTTTCTGCTCGGCATCAACTGGCGCGGCGACGTGAACGCGAGCCAACGGCCCATGATTCAGGCGGCGCAAAACACGGCGCAGGTGTTCCTGGGCGTGAACCTGAAGTGCGCCAGTTGCCACGACTCGTTTATCAACCAGTACAAATTGAAGCAGGCCTACGGCATGGCCGCGCTGTTTAGTGAAGAGCGGGAGCTCGATCTCTACCGCTGCGATGTGAAGACCGGCGAGAAGGTGGGTCCGCAGTTCCTATTCCCCTCCGTGGGGCCGCCGGTGGGCGAGAACCGCCGGGCCGATGCCGCGGCGCTATTTACCAGTCCGAAGAATGGCCGCCTGGCGCGGACGTTCGTGAACCGGATCTGGGCCAAGCTTTTCGGACGCGGGATCGTGGAACCGGTCGACGACATGGACGCCGAGCCGTTCAACGCCGACCTGCTCGATTGGCTCGCCGTCGATTTCGCCCGCGACTATGATATCCACCGCCTCGTGAAGCTGATCATGACCAGCCGCGCCTGGCAGCAGCCGGCCGAGCCGAGCCTGACGACCAAGTTCCACGGCCCCGTGCCGCGGCGGCTGACTGCGGAGCAGATTGTGGACACCCTGTCGGCGATCACCGGCGAATGGCGCGTGGTGCAGACCGACACCTCCGCTCGCTTCGCCCGCGAGTGGGAGCTGCGCAGCACGGCACTGACGCGCGCCCTGGGGCGGCCGATGCGCGACCAGGTGATCACGACGCGGAACTCGGAAAGCTCAACGCTGCAGGCGCTCGAACTTGTGAACGGCGTCACGATTCATCAGCAGTTGCGGCGCGGCGCCCAGCGCCTGGTGGGCATGTTGCCGACGCCGCCGCCGAGCCTGTGGGATAGCTCCGGCCTGCGCAGGGAAGGGAAGCGGCCGTTCGCAATTACTGTACAGGGGCCGGAGCTCCATTTCCTGGTGGATGACATTGGCAGCTTCGATCCGGACCGGACCGTAATCCGCTGGCTGGATTTACAGCTGGACGGGAAACCGGTGGCGGTCGAAGGCCGTCTGGGGAAGGTAGTGAAGCTGACCATTCCCCCCGGCGAACACCGGCTGACCGGCGCGCTGGAGCTCGACCCCTCCGGCAAGCAGAGCGACATTAACAGCGCCGTGCGGGGCTACATCTTCCCCTCGGCCCCGGACCGGAATCTGCTCGCGCGGATTACCGACGCGCCGCCTGTTCCGCTGAGGAAACCTACCAAGCTGGTGGACGACCTCTTCCTGCAGACGTTGGGCCGGGCCCCGGTTCCCGCCGAGCGGGCGCTAGCGCAGAAGGCCGAAGTGGAAGACCTGCTGTGGATTTTGATCAACCATCCGGAGTTTCAGTATGTCGATTGATCGCCGTTTTTTCCTGCGCCACGGCGTGGCCGCCACGCTGGCCGCGCTGCACGGCAATAGCCCCCGGCTGCTTTCGGCGCCGCGTTCGGGGAAAGCCGATAGCATGATCCTGCTCTGGATGGCCGGGGGCATGGCGCAGACCGAGACGTTCGACCCGAAGCGTTACACTCCCTATGAATCCGGGCTGCCGAGCGACCGGGTGCTTTCCACCTTCAAGCCGATCCCGACGGCCATTGACGGGGTGCAGATCTCGGAGGGCCTCGAGAAGATCGCGAGCGTCATGGACCGCGGGACGCTGATCCGGTCCCACCGGGTGGGCGATTTGGGCTTCATTCTCCACTCGCGCCACCAGTACCACTGGCACACCGGCTACGCGCCGCCGCAGAGCGTGGCGTGCCCGCACTTTGGCGCGTTTGTGGCGCGGACGTTGGGCAAGAAGAACCCGGACATTCCGGCGTTTCTCTCGATTGGGCAGAACCTCGAGATTGGCGGCGAGTCCGACGCCGTGAAGGCGTTCCACACGGCGGGTTTCCTGGGCGCGGAGTACGGCCCATTTCATATAGTCGACCCCCGCGATGCGGTGGCGGTGACGCGGCCGAACGAGCTGATTGGCCAGAGCCGGTTTTCGAGCCGGCGGGAGCTGCACCGGAAGCTGTTGGCGGCGTCGCCGATTCAGCAGGGCAGCGACGCGCAGAAAGAGAGCTTCTTGAACTCACTCGACAACGCGCACCGGCTGCTGACCTCGCCGGCGGCGAAGGCGTTCGACCTGTCGCTCGAGCCCGAGAAGGTTTACAACACGTACAACACCTCGCGGTTCGGCCTGGGCTGTTTGCTGGCGCGGCGGTTGGTGGAGGCTGGCGCCCGGTTCATCGAGGTGACCACCGAGTACATCCCGTTCCGCTTCTGGGATACGCATGAGAACGGTCACACGCGGGTGCGCGGCATGAAGCAGACGATTGACGCGCCGATTGCGCAGTTGATTCTCGATCTCGAACAGCGCGGGCTGCTCGATACGACGCTGGTGGTGGTGGCGACGGAGTTTGGCCGCGACATGATGACCGAAGGCAAGCCGGGGCTCGAAGTGAAGAACCAGGTGACGGTGCCGGAGGTGATGACGGATTTGAAGCACTACGGCATGCACCGCCACTTTACGGACGCGGTGAGCGTGCTTGCGTTTGGCGGCGGAATCAAGAAGGGCTCCGTCTACGGGGAGACCGCGCCCGAGCGCCCGTGCAAGACGATTAAGGACCCGATCGGCATCGAAGACCTGCACGCGACCCTTTATTCGGCCCTCGGCATCGCTCCGGACACAAAATACGAAATCGAACAGCGTCCCTTCTACGTCACTAAAGACGGCAAGGGAAAAGTTCACAACCGTCTCTTTACTTGAACTCTTTACTTGAACACCCCGGCTTAAACACTCAATGTCATCTATTGCTACTCAACTCGGCGATGCCGGCCAGACCAGCCTCGTCGGCGGACAACGCGTCTCCAAGGGCGCGCTGCGCGTCGAATCCTACGGAACGGTCGACGAGCTGAACGCTGCGCTGGGCTTTGCCCGGTCGATCTGCGCCGACGAGGTGATCGCCGCGGCGACGCTGGCCATTCAGCAGGAGCTTTTTCAGGTGGGAGCGGCGTTGGCCACCCCGCCGGATGCCCGCAAGGGGGATCCGCCGGTAACGCAGCCGATGGTGGACGCGCTAACGGCGCAGGTCCATGCTCTTGAGGCCATGCCGGGCTTGCTGAGCGATTGGTCGGTCCCGGGTGGCGACCCGGCCGGGGCTTCCTACGACCTGGCGCGGACGATTTGCCGCCGGGCCGAGCGCCATGTGGTACGGCTGGGCGAGGAGGAGGAGTTGGCGCCTCACGTGTTGGCGTATTTGAATCGGCTAAGCGATCTGCTTTGGCTGTTTGGACGGAAACTGGAGATCGAAGCGAAGGCGCAATCGGCCCTTCGCGAGCTAAATGCAAAGCCAGGGCCGCGGTGGTCGCGCGCCTGGTAAACGTGAAATAACACCTGCGCGAGGTGTAACCCAAAAATAACCTATTTGCTGCCTCTTGCAATCCTTTTGAGGTCTGTGTACACTAGGTTCAGATGTCAGCCCCGGGCGCCAACTTTCCCACGTTTCGATTTTGGTGGTATTACCAGATCGAGCGAGTGGCGTTGGCCCAGCGGTAGGACAAAAAAGTTCTTAACCCTAAACCCAACCCACTCGGAAGAGTGGGTTTTTCGCGTTTTGGGGAGATCCGTTCTTTCGAGGCAGAAGAAAACCATGATCATTTCTATGAAAATCCACAGCACCAAGGAAGATATCGAAGCCGTATGCGACCGCATCCGCCACTTTGGTTACAAAATCCATGCCATCGAAGGAGAGGAGCGCTGCGTAATCGGAGTCGTCGGTGTCGGTGACGTCACCAACTGCCTGGAGTCGCTCGAGGCGATGCCCCAGGTGGAGAAGGCCGTCCGCATCTCCGCGCCCTACAAGTTTGTTTCGAAAGAGTATAAGTCCGCTCCAACGGTGATCACGGTGCGCACGCACGCCGGGCCGATCGAGATTGGCGGCGATGACTTCGTAATGATGGCGGGGCCCTGCTCGGTAGAGAACGAAAAGCAGATTATGGAGTCCGCCTACGCCGTAGCGGAGGCCGGGGCGCAGATTCTGCGCGGTGGCGCGTTCAAACCGCGCACCTCGCCTTACGACTTCCAGGGCATGGAAGGCGATGGCTTGAAGCTGCTGGCCAAGGCGCGCGAGGCAACCGGCCTGGCCATCATCACCGAAGTGATGGCCGAAAAGGACGTGGACCTGGTGGCCGAGTACGCCGACATTCTGCAGATTGGTGCGCGGAACATGCAGAACTTTGCGCTGCTGAAGCGGCTGGGTTCCTGCGGCCGTCCGATCATGCTGAAGCGCGGACTGAGCGCGCAGATCAAAGAGCTGCTGATGTCGGCCGAGTACATTGTGGCGCATGGCAACCCGAACATCATGCTGTGCGAACGCGGCATCCGTACCTTCGAAACCGCCACGCGCAACACCTGCGACATTACGGCCGTTTCGGTGCTGGACGAGTTGACCCATTTGCCGGTGATCCTCGATCCTTCGCACGCGGTGGGCAAACGTAGTCTGGTTCCACCCCTCTGCCGCGCGGGCGTGGCGATTGGCGCCGATGGTCTCATCGTCGAAACCCACCCGTGCCCGGAAAAGGCTGTCAGCGACGGGGCCCAAAGCCTGACGCTGGACCAATTCCGCAAGATGATGAAGGAGTTGGCGCCTTACATCGCCCTCTGGAAGAACGCACGCGTGGGAGAGGCCGTCACTGTATAACGGTGTAAGCTTTATCCATGCGTTTTCGCTGGCATAACTGGACAGCCGCCCTGCTGGTGGTGGTCGCTTGCGCGGCCATCGCCGGCGGGTTAATTTGGAACCGTTCGCGCAAGGTGCCCGGGCTGGCGGAGCGAATGAACCGGCTGCCGGCTGGAACGAGTGCGATCTATATTGACCTGGAGAGTCTGCGCTCCAACGGGTTGCTCGCTTTGGTTTCCGGCCAGAATGTGACGGAAGACGAAGACTACCGGGCTTTCGTCGCTTCGACGGGCTTTGACTATCGCGCCGATCTCGATTCCGCGCTCGTCGGATTTGCCAACTCCGAAGTGTTTATCGTGGCCACGGGCCGTTTTGACTGGAAGGCCATTCAGGAGCATACCAAGCGGGCAAGCGGCGTTTGCCGCAATGGCGTATGCCGCATGCCGGCGACGACACCCAAACGGTTCGTCTCTTTCGTCCCGCTGCACAATTCGATGATTGGAATGGCGGTTTCGGCAGACGATTGGGCAGTTACGAAACTGCAGGACAAGATTCCCAACCCGCTCTCGCCGCCCGATGCACCCATGTGGGCAGGAGCCTCCGGGGAATCGCTGCGTGGGAACGAGTCCTTACCGGCGGGCACGCGACTTTTCGTCAAGGCGTTGGGCGATGCCAAGGTGGCGACGCTGGGACTTCATACGGCGGGTGAGGGCGCGGAACTGCGTCTGCGCGCCGAGTGCGCTACGGACGGGGCCGCGACGGGCTTAGAAAGCCAACTGCGCGGCGTGACCGAGGTCTTTCGCAAGTATCTCGAAAATGTCCAGCAGAAGCCGAATCCTTCCGACCTGAGTGGGATTCTGACGAGCGGAACCTTCGCCCGGGAGGGCACCGTGGTGACGGGCCGTTGGGCGGTCAACCGTGGGTTCCTTGAAAAGCTGCTAAGTGGCCAACTGTAGATGCGGGTCATCGTTCTGGGCAGCTTGGTTTGGGACACGCTGGCCGGACCGGTGGAAGGGTTGGAGTGGGACACGACGCGTTGGGTGGAGGGGATGACCGCTGGATTGGGCGGTAATGGCGGAACCACGGCTTTTGCCTTCGGCAAGTTCACCCGCGGGACCCCGCACAGCGTGGCGCTGCTGAGTGTCCGGGGGGACGATGCGGCCGGGCAATGGCTCGAGCAACGGCTGCGGGAGGTGGACGTCGACTGCCGGTTCCTGCAGACCTTGCGGGGTGCCACCGCGGCGACCGTCGGGGTGTTCCATCCGGACGGCCGGCGGCAACTTTTTCACCATCCCGGCGTGAACGCCGATGCGGCATTCTCGCTGCCACCCGGATTCGATCACCTGCACCTGGCAAATCCGTTCGCGCTGCCTATCGTGCGGCGCCATGCGGCCGCGCTGCTGCGCGAGGCCAAGGAGCGGGGCATGGCGACGTCGATGGACTTGGGATGGGACCGGCTGGGGGAGTGGGGGCAGGTCGTATATCCGTGCCTGCCGTTCACCGACGTGCTGTTGGCCAACGCCGCGGAGGCGGCGCGGGTGCCGGGCCCGTACGTGTGTCCGGTGATTGTGAAACGAGGGGCCGCAGGGTGCACGGTGGACGGGAGCGAAATGCCGGGACTCCCCGTGGCGGTAGTGGATTCAACCGGAGCCGGAGACTGCTTCTGCGGCGGATTTTTGGCCGCCCGCGCCCGGGGGGAGAGTCTATGGGATGCCGCCCGGTTTGCGAACGCCGCTGGGGCGTTGAGTGTGCGCCAGGCGGGAGCCACCGGAGCGCTTCTCGACTGGGAGGCTACGCAGGACTGGATGGCTCAGTTTAAGAAATAGGTCCGGTAGAGGGTATCGCGCTGCTTGGGGACGAAGCCGGCATCGCGGATGATGCGGCGGAGATCCTCCTCGGAGGCGTGGAAGTTGGCCCCAGCCTGGGAGACGACGTTCTCCTCGAGCATAATGCTGCCGACATCGTTGCCGCCGAAGCGGAGGCCGAGTTGGCAGACCTTCAAGCCTTGGGTGACCCAGGAGGTTTGAATGTTGGTGATGTTGTCGAGGAAGAGGCGGCACACGGCGAGCGTCCGGAGGAACTCGACGCTGGTGGCTTCCTCCTTCACGAAGCGGCCCAGGGAGGTGTTGTCGCGCTGAAAGCTCCAGGGGATGAACGCCGTGAAGCCGCCGGTCTCGTCCTGCAACTGGCGGAGCACGTTGAGGTGGTGAACCCGATGCGCGAGGGTCTCGCCGCAGCCCCACATCATGGTGGCGGTGGTGCGGACGCCGAGTTGGTGAGCGGTGCGATGGACGCTGAGCCACTCCTCGGTATTGCACTTCAGGCGGGCGATGCGGTGGCGGACCTCGTCATGGAGGATCTCGGCTCCGGCGCCGGGGATGGAGTCCATACCGGCGTCGCGGAGGCGGGCGATGGTGTCGTGGAGGCTGAGGCCGCTGATTTGGGCGATGTTAAGGATTTCCGGGGCGGAGAGGACGTGCAGGTGAATCTTGAAGCGCTGCTTGATGGCGCCAAACAGGTCTTCGTACCACTCGACGGGGAGATCCGGGTGAAGACCGCCCTGCATCAGGACGCCAGTGCCGCCGACATCGAGCGTCTCTTGGATTTTCGAGAAGATCACTTCCTGGGGATGGACGTAGGCCTCGTCGTGTCCCTTGGCGCGATAGAAGGCGCAGAAGCTGCAGTATTCGGTGCAGACGTTGGTGTAGTTGATGTTGCGGTCGATAATGTAAGAGGCGATGTTGTGCGGATGGTGGCGTCGGCGGGCGGCGTCGGCGGCCATGCCGAGGCCGATGAGGTCGGTGTCAGCGAAGAGAGAAAGGGCTTCGTCGGTGGAGATTCGGGTGCTCATAGGGAGAGGGCGGGCTCCAAAGTGGCGGCCAGGCTGAGATAGGTTTCGAGACCTTGCAGTTCGCGCGGTCCAATGGTGAAACGGATGTGAGTCGTGAGGTACTCGCGAACGAGGTTGCGGGGCAGACCGCGGCGGTCGGCTTGATGGTCGATGATCTCGGGGAGCCTTTCTTCGCCGTAGTGCCAGGAGCCGTCAAAAAGAGTGGAGGCGTCCGGCGGGAGGTTGGGCCCGGCCCAGCGTGCGAAGACCATGGGCAGACCGGTGAGATCCTTCCAGGCGGCGCCGAGATCGAGGTATTCGTAGGGGTGGCGTTCCGGTTGAACCCGGAGCGCGGCGTCGCCGATAAGCAGGGCGGCATCGGCTTCGGCCAGCATGGGGGCGAGTTGGGGTCGCATAACGACCAGTTCGGGTTCCACTCCGAAGCGCTCACGGAGGAGAACGCGGGTGAGCGACGCGCCGGATGTCTTTCCATCCGGTTTTGGTGAACAGCAGAATGCTACGGACGGCGCCATCACAGGCGATACCGGTTCCGGGAACGGCGGGGAGGTTTTGGCGGGCCGCTTCGATAACGGGGATCAGGCCGATGTCGGCGGTGCCGTCCCGCAAGCGGTCTGCGCATTCCGAGGGGAGACAAAAAGTGAGATCGGCCAGTCCTTTTTGGGGGCCTTGGAGCATGCCCCAGACCAAAGGAACAGTGTTCAGATAACTGACTGCGGCGACGCGGGGCTTGTGCACTTCCATCGTTCTAGATAACTAGATGATAGCGAAGCGGGGCTTCGGTGCACTGTGTAAAAGAAATCCACAGAGAAAACCGCTCCATTTCTTTCACTCCATCTGAAGTGTTATCCTCAAACTGCCGATATGCGATTACGGGAGCGAGCCGATGCCGCGCCGTACAATCGTCCCGCAAGGTGAAGTTCTGCTGGTCCAATCCTGGCACTTTCCGCACGCCGTTCCGAGAATCCTATGAAATCTTTGCATCCTTTTAGTCTGGCCCTGGTGGGTATGATCGCCCATGTTGGGCTTCCCCTGCAGGCGCAAATCCCGGTCGAGTTGAGCCCGATTCCCGCGCGGACATACGGACATGCCCGCCAAACGTTGAACACGAGTGAGGCGAATCTGGTAGAAGGCCGGGAGTTGAACTCTCCCGTTGGCGTGGCTGTGGATGCGACCGGCAGCCAGCCGATCACTTATGTTGCCGACACCGGAAACAACCGTGTGCTGTTTTGGCGTAACGCCAAGGCCAGCGATGGGCAACTGGCCGACGGGGTGGTAGGCCAACGCGACCTGGTGACCACGTTTCCGGGCGGACCGGGCACTTCGATCTCGATCGGTTTTCGTTCTCCGACGGGTTTGGCGGTGGATCGCAGCGGCAACTTGTATGTGGCTGATACCGGAAACAATCGCATTCTTCGCTTCGCCCGTCCTGCTCAGCAAACGGGTGATTTGATTCAGCCGAATCTCGTTATTGGGCAGTCTAACTTCACTTCCAACGTTCCGAATCAAAATGAGTTGAGTGCCTCGGCGAAAACCTTGGCTTTTGTACGGGACGGCAGCAGCTACCGCGTGGCGATGTTGTTCGATCCGCAGGGCAACTTGTGGGTGACCGATCCTGGCAACCACCGGGTGTTGCGGTTCCCGGCGTCGGTTCTTGGGGACGGTGCTTCCAACAACCCGGAGGCCGATCTGGTGATTGGACAGGCCGACTTCGCCTCACGAAATTCCTTTGATGTGAACCTCTTGGGACCGCTCAATAAGAACGGTTTGCTGTTCCCGGGCTCACTGGCGCTGGACGCCGGAGGCCGCTTGTTTGTGGGAGACCAAGTGGGACGCATTTTGGTTTATGTCGGACCGTTCCGCAATGGATTGGTGGCGACGCGGGTGGTGGGTGTTGTCGTCAACGTGCAAGGCCAGCCTCCTCGTCCTCCGGTCAATGAATACTCGCTCGAGGTTCCCGAGGGGTTGTTCGTCGTGAATAACTCTTTGTTCGCAGTGGATACGACCGCGAATCGGATTTTGCGCTACGACCCTTACGAATCGTGGCCTGAAGAGACTTTATTGCTGCCGTCGCCCCCGGCGCGGGCGGTGTTCGGCCAGTCGGATCTATTGAGTTTCCGGGCGAATCGAGGAGGGCGATCGGCCACGGCCACCTCTTTCTTCCGGCCGACCGTGGCGGCCGTGGCGGGTTCCGATGTCTACCTCTGCGACACCGCCAACAACCGGCTGTTGGTGATTCCGGTCAGCAACAACAACCTGCTGGCGGCATCGCGGGTGCAGGGCCAATTGGCGATGACCTACAACTCCCGGAACTTGATTGAAGGAAGGGAGATGTTCACGGTGACCGGTCAATTCGAGCTCCCCAACGGCGGTGGCCGAGCGGTTCTGAGCGGGGGCGTTACGATTGACCGCACCAGCAACCCTCCGCGACTCTACGTTGCGGATTCCGGCAACAACCGGATTCTTGGCTTTGCTAACGCGCTGACGGTAAAGCCCGGCGATCTGGCGGACATCATCATCGGGCAGGCGGATCGATTTTCCGCAGTTGTCAATTCACCCATCAACGATCCGGATATTCAGAACGATACTGGCTTGTTCAATCCGACGGGGATTATTACCGACGCTCAGGGGAATCTTTGGGTGGCGGACACCGGGAATGGCCGGGTTTTGCGCTTCCCTCGTCCGTTTGACCGGCCGCGCGACCAGCAGCAACGGGCTACGCTGGTGATCGGTCAGAGTGGTTTCAATATCAAGCTGACCGACCCGACGCGGACCAACATGCGGTCGCCCTACGGGATCGCCTTGACCCTCGACGGCGACTTGCTCGTGTCGGACTCCACTTTGAACCGGCTGCTTTTCTTCCGCCGTCCGGCCGGCGGCGACTTCTCGATTGGGCAAGCGGCAGACACCGTTTTCGGTCAGAGGGACTTCATCTCGCAGAGCACCCCCGAAGGCGACAATCGGTTCAATGTGCCTGGCCACCTTGCCATGGACACGGATGACCGTGTTTATGTTTGCGATATGGGCAAGAGCCGGATCGTGATTTTCGACCGGGTGCCCTCAGCGTCGAACGACCCGGCGCCGGTTCTGGTTTTGCGATCCACTTTGAGTGCGAATGATGGTCTGCGGAATCCGCAGGGAATCACGGTGAGTGAGCGAACCGGCGAGATCTGGGTCGCCGACGGGCAGAACAACCGGTTGATTCGCTATCCCCGGTTCGATCTTTTGATCTTCAACCCGCTCGCGAATTTCCGCCTGGATGCCCCGTTACCGGTGGCCCTGGCTCTGGATCCGTTCGACAACCTGATCGTCGCCGATGGGACCAATCGCTTGGCATTTCACTATGCCCGGTTGGTGGCAATCAGCGCGGCGCACTATTTGGACCGCGATCTTTCGCCCGGTTTGGTCGCGACGATGGCTCCGCTGGGAATTCGCTTCACCGAACAGACGCTGACGTTCTCGACGGTCCCGGTGCCCAAGGAGCTGGATGACGTTGAGGTGCTCGTGAATGGCGTGGCGGCGCCCTTGTACTATCTGTCGCCCACCATCATCAACTTCTACGTCCCGATGAGCACACCCACTTCGGGCACGATCGACGTTCTCGTCCAGAAGAAGTCGACCGGGCAGATCCTGGCCAGCTCCACGTTGCCGGCTGCCGTGGCCACCCCCGGCTTCTTTACGACCACCCAAAATGGTCGCGGGCAGATTGCTGCGTTGAACGAAGACAATACGATCAACTCCGCCGCGAATCCCGTGGGCCGTGGCCGGGTGATTCAGTTGTACGCAACCGGGCAGGGCTTTTTGCCCGACGCTCCCCCGGACGGCGTTCCGGCGCCTTCGGATCGTTTGATATCGACCCCGTCCCGGCCTCGGGTGATCATCAATACCGCTGACGCCGAAGTACAGTTTTCGGGCTTGGCCCCCGGCTTTGTCGGAGTCTGGCAGCTTAACGTCAGGGTCCCGGAGTCAGTGCCGCCCGGCAACAGCATCGTTGTCGCTATTCTGCATCAGGGAATTCCGAGCAACTCCAACCGGGGTGGCGGAACTCCGATCCAGACCACAATCGCAGTTCGCTAGTTTATATCGGCCGGTGGGAGCCGGCCGTTATACACTAATTGGACGTCTATGAAATACGGTCTTTCTATTCGTCCGGACGGCGCTCTGGACTTCGTCGCACTTGGCGCCCTGATTCATCGGCTTGACCCTGGTGTCATCCCTTTCCGGAAAGCCACGGAATGCCACATCCACGTGAGTGGAGGCGAGTTCAACGTCGCCGCGAACCTCGCTGATTGTTTTGGACTCCACACGGGTGTGGTGTCCGCGATGGTCGACTATCCCATCGGGGAGCTGATCGCCGAGCGCGTGAAGGCGATGGGCGTCAAGGCTTTCTATAAACGCTTCAAGCATGACGGGGTACACGGCCCCAATATGGCCACGGTCTATAGCGATCGCGGTCAAGGGATGCGGGCTCCGGTGGTGTTCTACAACCGGTCCAACGAAGCGGCCGCGCAGTTGAAGCCGGGTGATTTTGACTGGGAAGCGATCTTTGCCGGTGGGGTCCGCTGGTTTCACACCGGCGGGATCTTCGCGGCCCTGTCGACGTCGACTCCGGAGTTGATCATCGAAGGGATGGAGGCGGCCAAGAAAGCGGGCGCCATCGTCTCACTTGACCTGAACTACCGAGCCAAGCTATGGAACATCCTTGGCGGGCACGCGCGCGCCCTCGAAGTGATCGGTCGCATCGTGAAGAACGTCGATGTCTTGATCGGCAACGAGGAAGACTTGCAGTTGGGTCTTGGCATCCCTGGACCGGAGGTCGCGGCCTCCTCGAAGCTCGATCCCTCCACCTTCTTTGGCATGATTGACCGCGTCCGCGAGCTGCATCCGCAGATCAAAGTGGTCGCGACCACTCTGCGCGAGGTGCATTCGACCAACCGCCACAGCTGGGGAGCGGTGGCCTGGATTGATGGCCAAACCCACGTTTCTCCCACCTGCGAACTCGACGTGGTTGATCGCGTGGGCGGGGGCGACGGGTTCGCCGCCGGTTTGATTTACGGCATGCTGTCGGGTGAAGAGCCGGAGGAGTGCGTCCGTCTCGGGTGGGCGCATGGCGCTCTGCTCACCACCTTCCCTGGCGATACGACCATGGCCACCGTGGATCAGGTGCGTGCGCTCGCCAAGGGTGGATCGGCCCGCATCCAGCGTTAGAGCCGGTGCTTCCGGGCTAGCTGTTCGTTCCATGAGATCCCGAAGCCTGGGCGCTTCGGGATTTCTATTTGTCCACCCCGGATTTGCTCTGGGGGACTCAGCAGTTCCCCGCGCCATGCCACCTCGCCCCACTGCAACTCGAGGATCTCGCAGTTTCGCAGGCCGGCGGTGGCGTGCAGACTGGCCACCGTCGCCACCGGGCCGCTGGGATTGTGCGGCGCGACGCTGACGCCGTGCGCCTCCGCCATCGCCGCGATGTGCGTGAGCGATAACAATCCGCCGCAGTGCTTCACGTCGGGCATGATCACCGCTACGGCCTTTTGCTGGCAAAGCGGGAGAAATCCGCGGACGCCGAAGAGAAATTCACCGCCGGCCGGAGCTACGGGCTCCTCATACCACCGCAGGCGGTCTGGTTCCAGTTGCCGGGCGACGCGTACCGCCTCTTCGACCGTGAAGTTGCTGTGGACGTCCACCATTACGTCGACGGATGGCCCCACCGCCGCGCGGATGGCTTTGGTACAGGCTATCCCGTGGGCCGCCGTCACTTGGGGGTAGCCGTCCCATGGCGCTGCCTTCAACGCCCGGTAGCCTTCGGCGACGGCTTTTTGGGCCGACGCGGCAAAGCCGGCGGGCGTCCGCTCAGTGGTCGCCCGGTTGATATTGGCGTAGAGCGGGATGGAGTCGCGAAGGGTCCCGCCGAATAGGGTATGCACCGGGGTTCCCAACGCCTGACCAGCCAAGTCCCAGAGTGCCTGCTCCACGGCGCTAAACGCCGTCGCGGCGAGCAGCCCGCGGGCGCGCGCGAGGGGCTCGCCCACTTTCCGGTAGTGGGCAATGTCCAACACGGACCGTCCCTGCATCAACTCGACGAAGGTCGCCAAGGCCTGTTCCATCTCCCGGCCCTGGGCGGCGGTGGTGGAGGCAAACCCGAAGGCGTCGGAGGCTTCGCCAAGTCCGCTGATTCCGCCATCCGTTTGCAGCTGCACGATCAACCAGACCGTTCGGGGGGTTGCCCGCACGGGCCACAGGACGAAGCTGCGGACCTTCGGTGGGGCGAGACCCAGCAAGGTTCCGGTCCCCATCCATATCAGTGATCGTCTGGTTGGCAACATCGCTCTATTCTCTGTCATTTCCCCGGCGCTCCGAGAGTTCGATTAAGCTGTCAGGATGCTTCGTTTCCGCCGGTACCGGTCCTCGGACAAAGACGCCGTGCTCAGTGTCTTCCGCAGCAATGTGCCGGACTACTTTTCGCCGCAAGAGGAGCCTTGGGTAAAGCAGGTGCTGCGGGATGAAACCTGCCCGCTGTTTGTCATGATCGAAAAGGAGGAGATCATCGGGTTCGGGGGGTATGAAATCGCCGAGTTCGCCAACGTGGCCTACCTCGTTTTCGGTATGGTCCACCGGGAGCATCACGGCCGTCAGTTAGGCCGGCGGCTGCTCGAATTTCGCCTCGCCAAGATCGCCGCCGCCCGCAACGCACCCCGCTATGTCGCTGTCGATACGACCCCGGTGATTGCGCCCTTCTTCGAGCGCTGCGGCTTTGAACGCATCGCCGAATGGCCGGAGGGCTACCGGCACGGCTTCGACCGGATCGACCTGCGGTACGACTTCGCCGCCCGTCCCTCTGAGCGGAACGGGTAGCGTTTAGCGTTTCTTCCGTTTGGCTTGCAATCGCGCCAACGCTTCTTCCCCGGCCTGTTTGGCCGCCGGGGTTAAGGGCTCCGGCGACTCCGCATACTCCCGGGCCGCGCCGGCCAGCCAGAACGCATAGCCGCAAGCCACAATCACGCTGAACACCCCGAATTGAATGGCGCCAATCCGCAAAACGGTGAGCGAAAACCACGCCACGAGCCCGTAGCCGGGCAGTGCGCATAAAACAAGGATAAGAAGTTTTGTTTTAGGGGTCACAGGGCTATCCAACCACCCTCCGATGCCGACCGGAAGATCCCTTCGATCGCCCGCATATTGGCGACTGCGCCGGCCACCGGCACCGGAACCGGTGACCCGGCGAGAACCGCCTCGGAGAAGGCATCGAATTCGACGGTATACTGATCCACAATCGGCAACTCGTTTGCGACTCCATTCAAGAAGATTCGGCTGGGCCGGTCGGGTGGTGCATTAAATGGGATTTCCACCTCGATATGTCCCTCGGTCCCATAGAGATGCATTTTTTGATACGGGAACAGTTGGGTAGAACAGGTGAAACTCGCCTGCAATCCGCCGAAATCGAGCAGGGCGGACGTGAGGCGGTCGGTGCCGAAGACCGGATCGCGTTCGACCAGCCCCAGCACCCGCTCCGGTTCCCGTTCGCTAACGAAGCGCGAGGTGAAGATGGGGTAGCAGCCGATGTCCATCAAGGCGCCGCCGCCGGTTTCCACCTGGTTTCGAATATTCCGCGGATCGAGATTCGTGTAGCTGAAGAAGCCTTGAATCGCGCGCAACTGGCCGATTTTTCCCTGTCTGACCCATTCCCGCACCTGCAACCACTGCGGATGGGTGGCCACCATGAACGCTTCGCCGATTTGCACCCCGCATTCCCGCTGTACGGTGGCCAACTGTTCGGCCTCCGCGACGGTCAGTGCGATCGGCTTTTCGCAAAGCACATGCTTGCCGGCCCGCGCGGCGGCGGCTGCCCACTCCACATGCAAATGGTTTGGCAGTGGGATGTAGACGGCGTCAACGGCGGGGTCGGCCAGCACCCCGGCGTAGGTGTCGAAAACCTTGGGAATTCCTAATGTGAGCGCCTTGTCCACCTGGGCCGTTCCGATTGCGTCCAGGCGCGCTGTCCGGCAGTTTGCCAGAGCCGGTAGTACTTTGGTTAAAAAGAACTTAGAAGTGCTGAGGACCCCCCAGCGGAGTGTAGTTGCCACGTGAAAACTTTATCGCTTTTCGCTATTCCCACGCATCTTCTTCTACATGCGTAATCTAGTCATCGTTCTGGGCGATCAACTGAACGACGACTCGGCCGCGTTTGACGGTTTTGATCGCAACAAAGACGCTGTCTGGATGGCCGAGGCGGCCGAGGAGTCGACCCACGTCTGGTCGCACAAGGCGCGCATCGCGCTTTTCCTTTCGGCCATGCGGCACTTCGAGCAGCGGTTGACCCAGAGAGGGCAGTGCGTCATTTACCGGCGGTTGGATGATTTCAACAACTCCCATTCCTTGCGAAAGGAGTTGATGAAGTCGTGCGAGCAGTTCCGGCCGGCCAAGCTGATTGTGGTGGAGCCGGGGGACTATCGGGTACGCGGGGAGCTGCTGCAGGCGGCCAAGAAGGCGGGCATCGAGCTCGAAATCCGTGTGGATCGCAGCTTCTTCTGTCCGGTGGAAGACTTCAAACGCTGGGCCCATGGTCGGAAGCAGCTACGCATGGAGTTTTTCTACCGGGAAATGCGCCGGAAGTTTAGCGTGCTGCTCGATGGGGAGGAGCCCGAGGGCGGCCGTTGGAATTACGACGTCGACAATCGGGGTTCGCTGCCGAAGGCGGGTCCCGGGAAGCTGCCAGCGCCGCTTCGTTTTGAGCGAGACCGTACCACGCAGTTCGTTCTCGATCTGGTCGATTTCCGTTTCAATCGCCACCCGGGCACCCTCGAGAACTTCGATTGGCCCGTCACGGCCGAGCAGGCCGAGGCCGCCCTGGCCGACTTCGTCGAGAACCGGTTGCCCCACTTCGGCCAGTACCAGGATGCGATGTGGACCGATGAGCCGTGGCTGTATCATTCTCGTCTCTCCGCCGCGATGAACCTGAAGCTCCTCGACCCCCGGAAGGTGGTCGCTGCCGCCGAACAGGCCTATCGCCAGGGCAAGGTCTCCCTGGCGCAGGCCGAGGGGTTCATCCGGCAGGTGATCGGCTGGCGCGAGTACGTCCGCGGGGTTTATTGGACCTTCATGCCGGAGTACGCCGACCGTAACGAAATGGGCGCGCGGGAGCCACTGCCGAAGTGGTTCTGGACCGGCAAGACCGAAATGAACTGCTTGAAGCAGACTTTGCGGCAGACCCTCGACTACGGCTACGCCCATCACATTCAGCGGTTAATGGTCACCGGCCTGTATTGCCTGCTCGCCGGGATTGATCCCAAGCAGGTGCACGAGTGGTACCTGGCGGTGTACGTCGACGCGGTCGAGTGGGTGGAACTGCCGAACACGATTGGGATGAGCCAGTATGCCGATGGCGGCGTGATGGCATCGAAGCCCTATGTCGCTTCCGGTAAATACATCGACAAGATGTCGAACTACTGCTCCGGCTGCAAGTTCGACCCGGCGAAGCGGGAAGGGCCCGATGCGTGTCCCTTTACCACGATGTACTGGCAGTACCTGCAGCGCCACCGGGACAAACTCGCCAAGAACCCGCGCATGCTGCTGCAGATTAAGAACCTGAACCGAATGGAGCCTCCGCAGGAAGAAACCCTGCAATCGTCCCGGCCCACACAGTCTTCCCTGCAGGAGAGAGCCCAGTGACCTTTCTGATTTTCGGCGCGACCGGTGGAGTCGGTTCCGCGCTCTGCAAACTGTTGCAGTCGCAAGGCCACCGGGTTCTCGCCTCGGCGCGCGATCCGCAGAAACTCGCGATTCTGGCAAGCGAGCTCGGCACCCCTCCCCTGCTGGCTGACGCCACCGTGTCAGCGGAGGTGGCCGATGTGTTCGCGCAGGCGGGGCCCATCGACGGAGTCGCCAATTGCGTGGGCAGCCTGCTTTTGAAACCGGCGCACATCACGACCGACGACGAGTGGGCCGCCGTGATCCGGACCAACCTCGATAGCGCGTTTTACGTTGTTCGCGGCGCCGTGAAAGCGATGATGAGCACGGGGGGTAGCGTCGTGCTCGTCTCCTCGGCCGCCGGCCGTATAGGGTTGCAGAACCACGAGGCGATCGCCGCGGCCAAGGCCGGGATCATCGGCCTAACCCTTTCGGCGGCGGCGACCTACGCCCCGCGGAATATCCGCGTCAACTGCGTGGCCCCGGGTCTGACGGCGACGCCGCTGACGGCGCGCATCACGGGTAACGAAACAGCGGCGAAGGCCTCGATGGCGATGCACGCGCTCGGCCGTTTGGGTGCGGCCGCCGACGTCGCCAACATGATGGCCTTCCTGCTCCATCCCGCTAACGCGTGGATTACCGGCCAGACGTTCGGCGTCGACGGCGGCCTCGGCACGGTCCGCAGCAAATCGTAACTATCTCCCATGCGCATATTGCTATATAGCGGTAAGGGCGGCGTTGGTAAGACCTCCGTCGCCGCGGCCACCGGCCTGCATCTGGCTCGCCTCGGCTACAAGACTCTGGTGATGAGCGTCGACCCGGCGCATTCCCTGGCCGATTCGTTCGCGTTGAAAACCAGCCTGTTTGACGCGGCGACCGCCGACCCGTACTCGGTGCGGCCGAACCTGGACGTGCAAGAGGTGAACATTCAGCTTGAGATCAAACGCCACTGGCGGGAGATCTCTTCCTATGTCACCAGCGTTCTTCGCACCTCGGGTCTGTCGGATGTCGAGGCCGAGGAGATGGCCATTCTGCCGGGGATGGAAGAGCTGTCGGCGATGATGTACGTCAATCAGTACCGCCGCGGCAAAACATACGACGTCATCGTGCTTGACTGCGCCCCCACGGCCGAAAGCCTGCGCTTCATCTCCATGCCAACCACGCTCGAGTGGTACATGAAGCACATCTTCACCGTCGAGCGGAATGTGCTGAAGGCCATCCGTCCTATCGCCAACAAGCTCTCCCCCGTCGAACTGCCGAACGATTCCTACTTCGCCAACGTGCTCGAACTGTTCGGCAAGATTGAAGGCATCGATACGCTGCTCGAAGACCCGCAGGCCACCTCGGTCCGCTTGGTCACCAACGCCGAGCGGATGGTGATGCGCGAGACGCAACGGGCTTTCGTCTACTTCTCGCTGCACGGCTTGACTGTGGACAACATCATCGTCAATCGCGTTCTACCGCCGGAAGCCGACGGGTTCTTCCGCGGCTGGCGGGAGGCGCAAACGGAAGTGATCCGCGAAATGACCGGCTACTTCGATCCCGTGCCGATGCGGCAGGCCCCGCTCTTTAATGAAGAAGTGATGGGGATTGAGCGCCTGGACCGGTTGGCTGAAGTGCTCTATAGCACTGGGGAAGATCCCGCCCTGGTCACCCGCGAAGAGCGTCCGTACACCTTCAGCAAGAACGAGGTCCGGCTCTTGTTGCCTTTCGCCGTCAAGGGTGAAGTTGGCCTGTTCAAGAAGGGCGACGAGCTCGTCGTCGAAATCGGCACTCTACGCCGTCACGTCGGTTTACCCACGTCCATGGCCGCCCTCGAACCAGCTCGCGCCCGCCTCGAAGATCGTACACTCGTGGTGGAGATGCGACCACTTGCCTGACCGCCTAGCCTTTGTCCACGGAACCCTGATCACCGACGCTGGTCCGATTGCAGATAGCCTGCTGCTGACCGAGGGCGAAAGCATCACCTACGCCGGTCCGTGGTCAGAGATTCCGCCGGGATCAACGATCGTTGACGCCACCGGCCTCCTGGTTTCGCCAGGCTTTATCGATATCCATATTCACGGCGGCGACGGCAGCGACTTCATGGACGCTACGCCGGAAGATGTCGACCGGGTCTTCGCGTTCCATGCCCGGCATGGGGTCACCGCGCTATGCCCCACCACCGCCACGGCCAAGCGCGAAGAGATCCTCGCTTGCCTTGACGCGATCAACTCCTACCGCGGGCGCGGCGACCGCTTCGGCCGCGCGCTCGGAGCCCACATTGAAGGGCCGTATCTGTGCCAGTCCAAACGCGGCTGCCATCTCCCGGAGCACGTCCGGAATCCCATTGAAGCCGAATGGCGCGAACTGCTCGAGCGCGGGCCAATCGCTACGATGACCCTGGCGCCGGAGTTGCCCGGGGCGCGGCCGCTGATCGAAGCGTTGCGCCGGCAGGGCGCGATCCCATCGGTGGGCCATAGTGAAGCGCTGTATCACGAGATTGTCGAGGCCCTCGATTGGGGCGCTTCGCACGCGACGCACCTTTACTGCGCGATGACGGACGCGATGAACAACCGGTGGCGTGGCACGCCGAATCCGCGGTCGGCGGGCATTGTGGAAGCGGTTTATCTCGAAGAGCGGCTGTCGAGCGAGCTTATTACCGACGGCAAGCACCTGTCGAAAGAGATGATGGTCCTGGCCCTGCGGAACAAGGGGTATGAGAAGTTGGCGATCATCTCGGACGCCATGCGTGGCGCGGGGATGCCGGATGGGGAATATACGTTTGGTCCGCGGCACGGCATGGTGGCGGTGGTGAAGGATCGGGAGGCGCGCATCCCGGACGGCACGGCGCTGGCTTCGAGCGTTTACGCGATGGACGAGATGGTGCGCGTTTTCCGCGATGCCACCGGCCTTCCGCTGTGGCAGGCCATTCGCATGGCTTCGCTGACCCCGGCCGAGATCCTGGGAGTTGATGACGAAATCGGCAGCCTCCGCCCCGGCAAGGCCGCTGACATTATCCTGCTCGACGACGCCTGCAACGTCCACGGAACCTGGATCGCGGGCCAAAAGGTACACTAACGATATGACCGACGAAAAAGCCCAAAGCACCTCCTGCGGCTGCAGCGCCGAAGCCATCCAGAATCACTTCCGCACGGCCGGCGTTGAATTTCTAAAGGGCCTCCGGCTCCTGATCGATACCTCGATTCAGGAACTCGAGCCGAAGCCCAAGAGCGGCTCCAAGATCACCGTCGAATAAGACACAATAAGAGCTTCATGGATCCCACGAAGCTCCGCAGCTACTCCTGGTTCAACGGCAAGGAGTACTACAATTTCTCCCGTCGCGCGAACATCCGCGCCCTCGGCATCTCGCGTCAAGCCTTCCACGGCAAGCCGGTGGTCGGCATCTGCAACTCGTTCAGCGAACTGAACAACTGCAACGCTCACCTGCGCCAGGTGGCCGATGCGGTGAAGCGGGGCGTGTGGGCCGCGGGGGGCTTCCCGCTGGAGTTTCCCGTGATCTCGCTCGGTGAGCAGTACATGAAGCCGACGACGATGCTCTTCCGCAACCTGATGGCGATGGACGTCGAAGAGTCCGTGCGCGCCAACCCAGTGGACGGCGTGGTGATGCTGTGCGGCTGCGATAAGACGACGCCGGCCATGTTGATGGGCGCGGCCTCGGCCGACGTGCCGGCGTTGATCTTCACGGGAGGCCCCACGCTCTCCGGCAACTACAAGGGCCGCATCATCGGGCAGGGCACCGACGGCCGCAAGATCTTCGACCTCTTCCGCACCGGCCAGGTTTCGCCCGAAGAGCTCGAGGAGATCGAAGGCTGCATGGTGCGCTCCTCCGGGCATTGCACCGTCATGGGCACCGCTTCAACGATGGCGATTATCGCCGAAGCTCTCGGGATGTCGCTGCCCGGTTCAGCGGCCATTCCCGCGCCGGATTCGCGCCGTCTGGCGCTGGCCGAGATGGCCGGCCGCCGCATGGTGGAAATGATCGCCGAAGGGTTGAAGCCGTCGCGCATTTTGACGCGCGAGGCCTTTGAAAACGCCATCGCCGTCGACATGGCGATCGGCGGTTCCACCAACGCCGTCGTCCACCTGCTGGCCATCGCCGGCCGCACCCCGAACAAGCTCGTGCTCGACGACTTCGACGCGATTTCGCGCCGTACCCCATTCCTCGTGAACGTTCGCCCCTCAGGCGAGTTCATGATGGAGGACTTCTTCTACGCCGGGGGCGTGCCGGCCGTGATGCGCGAGCTGCTGCCGCAACTGCACGGCGACGCTCTGACGGTGAACGGCAAGACGATTGCCGAAAACGTTGCCGATGCGCCGAACCACAATCACGATGTCATCCGCTCGGCCGCCAGTCCGATCTTTGCCGAAGGGGGCACGGTGGTCCTGCGTGGCAACCTGTCGCCCAACGGCGCTGTTTTCAAGCAGACCGCGGCGAGCCCTCACCTCTGCAAACACACCGGGCCGGCCTTCGTCTTTGAGTCCTACCAGGAGATGCACGACTCCATCGACTCGATGGATCTGCCGATCGACGCCAACACGGTTTTGGTGATGAAAGGCGGCGGCCCCCATGGCGCCCCCGGCTTCCCGGAATGGGGCCATATCCCGATGCCGAAGGTGCTGCTCGAGCAGGGCGTTTCCGACTGCGTCCGTATCTCCGATGCCCGCATGTCCGGCACCAGTTTTGGCACGGTGGTGCTGCATGTCTCGCCGGAGTCCGGCATCGGCGGACCGCTGGCCATCGTGCAGACGGGTGACCTGATCACGCTCGATGTTGATGCGCGCCAGTTGCATCTGCACCTGACGGATGAGGAGATCGCCGAGCGGCTGAAGGACTGGAAACCGGCCCCGCCGCACTTCACCCGCGGCTACGGCAAACTGTTCCTCTCGCATGTCACGCAGGCCCATCTCGGCTGCGACTTTGACTTCCTGCACGCCGAATGAGATTTCGCACGCCGGCCGTCTGGTTGATCCTGCTGTGGCTCCTTTGGGTGGTCAACAAAGGAGCCTACAAGGGCTACTTCGCGGGCGATGATCTGGACTCGTTCGCCTGGATGCGCTGGGCACCGGCGGAAACTTTTGTCACCGGCTTCCTCTCGCCGGCATTCTACGCGACCAACTTCCGGCCGGTGACGCATGCCCTGCTGGCGGGCTTGTACCAATGGGCCGGGCTCGAGTTCCGCTGGTACGTCTTGGTTACGCAAGTGCTGCATGTGCTGAACCTGGGGCTGTTGTGGGCGCTGCTGGGGCGGCTTGGCTTTGCCTGGGCGTCCCGCGTTTGCGGCCTCTGCCTGTTCGCGTTTCACGTCGCGTGTCTCGAAGCGTACTGGAAGCCGATGTTCGTTTACGACGTCCTTTGCGCGACGTTCTGCCTCGCCTCCTTGTGGGCGTGGGTAGCGGGGCGGCCTTGGTGGCAGCCGCTGCTCCTGTTCTGGTGCGCGTATAAATCGAAAGAGCTGGCCATCGGCCTGCCCGTGGTGCTGCTGGCCTATGAGCATTGGCTGGGGCAGCGGCGCTACCGCCAACTCGCGCCGTTCTTCGCCGTCTCGTTTCTGTTCGGCATACAAGCCGTGCTGGCGCAGGGGGGCAGGGAAGGGGACTATGGTCTGCGGTTGACCCCGGCTTCGTTCTGGCGAGCGGTGGACTTTTACGCTTCGAAGATTCTGTTGCTGCCGCACGCCGGCTTCGCCCTCTTGGCGATTCAGTTCTTCTGCCGCGATAAGCGGGTGAACTGGGGCTTAGCGTGCTTCGTGCTCTTTCTGGCGCCGATGTTCATCGTGCCGAACCGCACGCTGCCGGCGTATCTTTATCTGCCTCTCGCGGGCTTGGCGGTTTCGCTTGCTGCCGCCGCCGAACGCTTCTCCTGGCGCTGGGTCGCGCCGCCGCTCGCGGTCTGGCTGGTGGTCAACTATCTTCACTTGCGGCCCGTTCGTTCCGAGCTGCTCTTTGCCGCGGATGAGCATCGGGCGTACTTCACGGCCGTGCGCGACCTGGCGCGCGAACAGCCGGGCCTCCGTACGTTCCTCATCGACGGCTATCCGCCGAGCCTGCACTGGTGGGGCGTCACCGGGTCGCTGCGCCTGGCCTTTGCGACGAACGAACTGGTGGCGATTCCGGCCGAGGAACGGCCCGCCGGGGATGCGCCCCTCGCGCTCTTGTCCTGGGACCGTTCGACGCAGCGTCTGTACGCTTTGGCGCGAGTCTCTGGCCAGCCCGATGCATCCTGGATCGAGATGTCGCGCCTTGCTCCTCTTTGGCAACTCGAGTCCGGGTGGTACGGCCGGGATGGTGCCTTCCGCTGGACCTATCCCGTCGCCACGGCCCGCCTCCACCGGCCCGCGGACGCAGCCGCGTTCGAAATGAATCTGAACATCGGGCCGGACTACATTCGCGAGATCGGCACGGTGACGCTCGAAACCCGATTGAATGGGGTGACGCTGGGCCGCCATACGTTTACGCGGCAAGGCTGGCAGACGGTCCGGTACCCGCTCGCTCCCGGCGCGGCGGGAACCGTGAAGGTGGAGTTCGTCGTCACCCCACCGTTCCGGCCCTCGAACGGCGATCCCCGCCGCCTCGGGATTCCGATGGGCGCCTTTGGCTTCCGCTAGCGATAGACTATCGGTATGCATCGCCTTCTTTTGTCCGCTCTCTTCGTGCCTGTTCTGCTCCTCGCCGATGGCGCCTCCGGGCTCACCTGGAAAATGCCGGCCGCGTGGAAGGCCTTGCCGGAACGCCCCATGCGCGCGGCGACCTACACCGTACCTGGCACCCCAGAGGCAGGCGAGTGCGCTGTCTTCTACTTCGGCCCCGGCCAAGGCGGCGCCGTCGAACCGAACATCACCCGCTGGGAGGGGCAATTCCCCACCAAGAGCGGCCAGACCAAACGGACGACCGGCACCGTGGCCGGCTACAAAGTGACGTACCTCGATCTGTCCGGCACCTACGCCTGGTCCCCTTCGCCCATGTCCCCGGATAAGGTGATGAAGCCGGGCTACCGCATGCTGGGCGCCATCGTCGAAGCTCCCCAAGGCAGCGTCTTTTTCAAGTTCACCGCTCCCGAAAAAGTCATTGCCACCCACGAAGCCGCTTTTAAACAAATGATCCAGGGGATTACCAAATGACTTCACGCCGTCTGTTCCTTGCCGCCTCGTCCGCCGCTGTCGCCAGTGCCGCCGAATGGCCGCAATGGCGCGGGTTAGCCCGCGATGGGAAGTCCGCCGAATCGGGCCTGCTGAAGCAGTGGCCCGCCGCCGGGCCCAAGGTCGTTTGGACCGCGACCGGCTTGGGCGAGGGCTACTCGTCGTACTCGATCTCGGCGGGCAAACTCTATACGCAAGGGCAGCAGGGCCGTACGGAGTACGTGCTGGCGTACGACGCGGCGACCGGCAAGAAGTTGTGGGCTACACCCGCGGGCGGCAGCTACAACGAGAGCCGCGGCAATGGTCCGCGCGGTACCCCGACGGTGGACGGCCAAATGCTTTATGGCATGTCGGCGGATGGGACGCTGACGGTGATCAACAAGGCGGACGGCAAGAAGCAGTGGGAGATGAATGTCGTCGACAAGTTCGGCGGCCAGGTGATCCATTGGGGCATGAGCGAGTCACCGCTGATTGACGGCAATAAAGTGATCGTGCAGCCCGGCGGCCGCGGCGCCTCCGTCGTAGCGCTCGATAAGACCAACGGCAAGACTTTGTGGAAGTCCGGCAACGATACGGCTGGGTATGCTTCCGCCATCGCGTTCGATTTCGGAGGCATCCGCAACGTCGTGACCTTCACGGGGGAGGGGATCGTCGGTATGAACGCGGCGACCGGCGAGTTGCTGTGGCGCTATGACAAAGTAGCGAACCGTACGGCGAACATCGCCACGCCCCTTTATACAAACGGCCATCTGTTTGTAAGCTCGGATTACGGAACCGGCTGTGCGCTGTTGAAGTTAAGCGGCGCTGGCGGGAAGGTGAAGGCCGAAGAGGTCTATTTCAACCGGGATATGCGAAACCACTACTGCTCTAGCGTCTTGGTGGGCGAGCACGTGTATGGGTTCTCGTCGAACATTCTTACCTGCATGAAACTCATGACGGGAGAGGTGACCTGGCGCGACCGCAGCGTTGGGAAAGGCCAACTGATCTTTGCCGACGGCATGTTGTATCTGCAAGGGGAGGACCGCGTTCTGGCCTTGGCGGAAGATTGGCCGCGGCGAGTATCCGGTCTGGACGCTGCCCGTGCTTTCCGACGGCCGCTTGTTTATCCGCGATCAGGACAAGTTGACCTGTTTCGCCGTACGCAGCTAATAGTCCACCCGCACGAGATACAGTCCGCGCCCGGGTACGGTGTTGCCGGCCCGGGCGCGTTGTGGTTTGGCGAGCAGGTCCAGCAGCCCTTCGGCAGAGAGATTGCCTCGGCCGACCTCAATGAGCGTCCCGACCAGATTCCGGACCATGTGCTTGAGGAATCCGCTGCCCTCCACCCGGTAGATCAGCTGGGGGCCCTCTTCGACCATTTCCGAGACCCAGATCCGCCGAACCTTCGAATGGCCCAGCGCATCCTTGGCATCGGCGGCAGAAAAGGAGGAGAAATCGTGCTCGCCCAGTAACAGCGGCGCCGCCGCGATCATCGCCGGCACGTCGAGCGGGTAGGGGTGCGTGTAGACGTAGCGGGCCAGATGGGGCGGGCAGATCAGCTCGCGCCAGATGCGGTACTCATACCGCTTGCCGCGCGCCGAGAATCGGGCGTGGAAATCGGCAGCCGCCTCCTCAGCGCCGACAATGCGGATGGCCGGAGGCAGTAGCCGGTTTACCGCGCGCTGCAGGTTTTCGGGGGGAATCGGGTTCGTAGTGCGAAACGAAGCCACTTGGCCGAGGGCATGGACCCCAGCGTCCGTCCGGCCGCTGCCGTGAATGGTGACCTTTTCTTTGGTAGCCAGATACAGCGCCCGTTCAATCTCGGCTTGGATGGTGACTTCGTCCGGCTGCACCTGCCAGCCGGCGTAGTCGGCCCCGTCGTAGGCGATGGTCAGCCGGAGGGTCCGGCTTTCAGGCGACATTCCGCGAGCCGGGCTTAGTTACCGGCAGGCCCTGCTGGCACAGCGGACAGTTCTCCGGGGACCACGCCGTCACCTGCAGGGTCGCCAGCGCAATCCGCTTTACCCCGAGATCCGCCTGGCCGCCGCTGCGGTCAATGATCGAGCCGGCGGCCAAAACCTTGGCGCCGCGATCTTCGAGAATTTCGATTACTTCGCGGGAGCTGCCGCCGGTGGTGATGACGTCTTCGACGACGACGGTGGTCTCGCCGGGTTCGATCTCAAAGCCGCGACGCAGCGTCATCTTGCCCGAAGCGTCTCGTTCGGTGAAAACGAACCGGGCGCCAACGGCGCGCGCGACTTCGTGGCCGATGATCAGTCCGCCCATGGCGGGGCTGACGACGGCGTCGATCTTCTGCCCGCCGGTGAGTTTGCCGAACTCGCGGCCGAGCGCTACCCCGAAGTCGAAGGCATGCGTCGGATGCTGCAGCACCTTGGCGCACTGCAGGTATTCCGGGCTGTGCAGCCCGCTTGTGAGACGGAAATGGCCCCGCAAATACGCGCCGGTCGCCTCAAAAATCGCCAGGACAGGATCAGACATTCCCGCTCAGGATAGCAGGAGTCAGGGCGAGATCCCAAGCGTCCCATTTTCGGACATAGAAGATCGTTAAGTCTTGCGTTACCATATACATATTTCCTGGAACAACGGCCCCGTAGAGTTCGTCTTTTCCGATACCCCCTGACTCCCATGATTTCAATACGACGTCCGATTAGCCTGATATGCGCCATGCTCATGGTCAGCCCCGCCGCCCTTCCCCAGGAGACCAAAAAGGGTAGCTCCTTCGGCAACTGGTGGCAAGGCCGCTTTACTGATCCCTACACTTGGCGGGATATCTCTCCCGTCAATCTCGGAAACTCGAATCGCCTGGAGCAGCTCCTCCGGGCCGGCAAACTCTATCTTTCGCTGCAGGACACGATCGCCCTGGCGCTCGAGAACAATCTGGATATTGAGCTACAGCGCTTCGGGCCCAAGATCTCGGAGGCTGACTTGAATCGGGCCATCTCGGGCGGTATTGCTCGGAATCAGGGGAACTTTATCAACACCGGCACCACGCAGGTCGGTGGCGACGGCGGCGGCGGTGGTGGCGGTTTGGCGGGCGGCGGCGGCATTGAAAGCACCTCCCAGGCGGTTACGGCGCAGGCGACCGGCACGAGCTTGAACGTGGCGAACTTCGACCCGGTGTTCACCTCCACCATTCAGCGCAGCAAGACCACCCAGCCGCAGACGACGCTGTTCAACACCGGTACCAGCTCGCTGATCTCCGTTCGTGACGTCTCTCAGTTTAGCGTCAGCAAGTCGTTTATCTCGGGCACGAGTGTTTCGCTCGGCTTCAACAACTTCATCTCCGAACAGAACTCTGGACGTCTGGACTTCAACCCCGCCCGTAACGTCAACGCCAGCATCCAGGTGCAGCAGCGGTTGCTTCAGGGCTTCGGCTTTGCCGTCAACAACCGGAACATTCGCATTGGCAGGAACAACCTGAAGGTCTCCGAACTCGCCTTCAAGCAGCAGGTGATCTCTACCGTCGCTGGCATCATCGCTCGCTATTGGGATCTGGTCGCCGCCAACGAGGATGTGCTGGTCAAGCGGCAGGCGCTGTCGCTCAACCAGAAGCTCTACGACGACAACAAGAAGCAGGTGGAGATTGGCACGCTCGCTCCGATTGAAATTATCCGCGCCGAGGCCGAAGTGGCCCGCAGCCAACAGGAGTTGACCATCTCGGAGACTAACCTGCTGCAACAGGAGACCATCATCAAGAACGCGCTGTCCCGCACGGGCGTGACAAGCGCTTCGCTCGCCGACGCGCGAATCATCGCCACCGACAAGATCCGGATTCCCGAAAACGAGCCCGTCGAACCGATTCAGGATCTGGTGACCAAGGCCATGGACATGCGGCCGGAAGTAGAGCAGTCCCGCATCAATATTGAGAGCGCGAAGATTGGCCTGGTTGGCACCAAGAACGCGCTGCGCCCCTCGATTGACGCCTTTGGACGCTTCCAGAACAACGGTCTGTCCGGCGATCTGAACTCGCTGCCGGTACCCCCGGTGCCCGGTGCGACGAACACAGCTCCGATTGCCCGAAATCCCGCCTCCGTCGATGCCTTCTTCCTGGGCGGCTACGGTACGGCGGTCGGTCAGGTGTTCCGGCGCAACTTCCCTGACTATGCCGTCGGCGTGACGCTGAACGTCCCGCTGCGCAACCGCGCGGCGCAGTCGGACATGGTTCGCGAACAACTCTCTATCCGGCAGAGCGAGATCCGCTTCCAACAGCAGCTTAATCAGGTACGCGTGGATGTGCAGAACGCGCTAATCGGTTTGCAGCAGGCGCGGGCCCGGTACCAGACTGCGGTGAAGAATCGCGTACTGCAGGAACAGACCCTCGACGCCGAACAGAAGAAGTACGGCCTCGGCGCGTCCACCATCTTTTTCGTCATTCAGGCGCAGCGGGACCTCACCTCGGCGCAGGCGAACGAAGTGGCGGCGCTGAGCGCCTACGCCCGTGCCCGCAACGATCTCGAACGCGCGACCGGCCAAACCTTGGTGGCGAACAGCATCGAGATGGACGAAGCACTGAAAGGGGTTGTCTCCCGGCCGCCCAGCACGGTCCCAGGCGTCCAATAGGGTCGTGTTCCTATTCGGGAATCCCGAAAAGGAACACATGCCCAAAATTGCACGGTCTGGTTAGTACTCTGGGGAAAATATTCCTAGGTATATAGCCCTTAGAGGCGGGAAATACAGTGTATTTCCCGCCTCATCCGTTTGGCATCCTACGTGCTTTAGAGGGTGGTGTGATGAAACCGGGAAGGGCTCAAGTGGTGAGGGTTGATCCCCGCTACTTTCCCCAGTTGGACCTGCCAGTAAGCTGTATCCCCCTTTAATCCCTCCACGCCCCCCGCCCAACCAATCCGCCTGAGCCTTCGGCCTGGAATCATCAACGGAATGTATGCGGTTCCGTGTTTGTACACTCCCGTAGTGAAACTTGACAGCCCGCCTTCAGGAATTCCTGAAAGCGGGTTGTTTTTTTTCGATAAGCCGAATATGGATATCGTATCTTTTCAAATGGATTTGTTGCGTCTGGCGGCTGCGGTGGCGCAACAGGAGCAGTTTCCGGCTCGCACCCTTCCCGCTCTCGAGGAGGCAACGGAGCAATTGAAGCATCTGGAGACCGCCGATCCGTTGCCTGTTCCATCGGGCTCTGGGCATTAATCTCGTTATACTGGAGGAGTGCGTCGCCTCCTTTTTGCTCTTCTCTTCCTGACTTCGTGCGCCAAGGCGCCGCAAACCAAAGACGCGGTCAAACAAGCGATTGTCGACTACTTGGCCAAACGGGACGATATGATGGCCTCGTCGATGGAGGTGGAAGTCGTTAGCGTTGATTTCAAAGAGAAAGAGGCCGAAGCCGTCGCCAGCATTGGGCCAAAAGGGTCGCCGGGATCGGGAATCAAGATTTCCTATTCCCTCGAGGCGGAAGGGGTGAAGTGGGTGGTCAAGCGGAAGCCTGGCGCCCCGCCCACCGCCACAACGAACCCGCATGGGGCGCCCGCTCCGGCCGATGGCGGCGGTGGACTGCCAGCCGGGCATCCGCCAGTCCCCGCTAGCCCCGGAAAGCCGTGACCCGCACTGTCGCCGTGCTGGGCGGTGGGCCGGCCGGATCGATGGCGGCTGAGCGCTTGGCCGGCGCGGGCCTGCGGACGATCCTGGTGGACGAAAAACTCGCCTGGGAAAAACCTTGCGGCGGTGGCGTCACTTGGAAGGCTTACCAGCAGTACCCGTTTCTCCATGAAGGTTCCAGCCGATCGGTTGTCTCCACTTGGTTGCACGCCGATCGCACGGAGCCTTTGCGGCTCGATCTCCAGCAACCGCTGCTGATCTTTTCCCGCCGGGAGCTGAATCAGTTGCTGCTCGACCGCGCCGCCCGGGCGGGGGCCGAACTCCTTTCCACCCGGGTGACCGGCATTGACCGTCCGTCGTCAATGTGGCGTATCGCGACCCGCTCCGGCCCGGCACTGACCGCCGATTTCCTAGTGGTCGCCACCGGCGCCCGGAATTCGCTCCGCGAGTTTGGCACGGCGTGGACGCCCGCGGATTCCATGATCGCCTTGGGTTACTACATCCCATCCGATCAGCCCCACATTGACCTCCGCTTTTTTGCCGGCCTCGAGGGCTACATCTGGATCTTTCCGCGCCACGGCCACCTCTCGGCGGGAATCTGCGGGAAGGGCGAATCCGCGGCGGCGTTGCGGCAGCGACTTGAACACTATTTGACCGGGCGCGGCATCCACTATAAAGACGCTCAGTTTTACGCCCATATGCTGCCTTCCCTTGACCCCTCCTCCTGGTCCGGAAACCGCCTAGCCGGCCCCGGTTGGCTGGCCGTGGGCGATGCGGCGGGTTTGGTGGACCCGGTAACAGGCGAAGGCATCTATTACGCGATGCGGTCGGGAGACCTCGCCGGGCAACTGCTCGCCGAGGGCCGTCCCGAAGCGTACCCGGCCTCGGTTCGTTCCGAGTTTGCGGACGATCTGGCTTACGCCGCGACGCTCGCCCGCCGGGTCTACCTCGGCCGGTTCTGCGGCGGCGCCAACACAACCCGTATGCTTCAGTTTCTTCGCCGCAGCCCCCGCATTCACGCCGTGATGCAGGAGCTGTTCGCCGGCACCATCAGCTACCGGGAGCTGCGCACCCGGATTCGCGGAAACTTTAAATCGACCATGGCCGAGATCGCCGTCAACTCGTTTCTCCGGCGCATGGTCACCCCCTAAAATCCTATGTCTACCACCCGTTCTGAGGCCCTGCTCGCCCGCGGCCAACACCTGATTCCCGGCGGCGTCAACTCCCCCGTCCGTGCCTTTCGCAGCGTCGGCGGCACCCCCCGCTTCATCGCTCGCGCGCAGGGAGCGCGCATGTTCGACGTCGATGGTAATGAGTTTATCGACTATATCGGCTCGTGGGGGCCCATGCTGATCGGCCATCGACACCCCGATATTCTGGCCGCTGTTGAGAAGGCGCTGACCATCGGCACCTCCTTCGGCGCGCCTACGGAACTGGAACTCGAACTGGCCGAGGAGATTATCGACGCCGTGCCCAGCATGGAGATGCTGCGCCTCGTCAGTTCCGGCACCGAGGCCACCATGTCGGCCCTGCGCGTTGCCCGCGGGTTCACTGGCCGCGACCTGACGATCAAGTTCGAAGGCTGCTACCACGGCCACGTCGATAGCCTGCTCGTGAAAGCCGGTAGCGGCATGGCGACGCTGGGTATCGCCGATACGCAGGGGGTGCCTAAGGGCTTTTCTGACACGACCATCGCGCTGCCGTACAACTCGGTGGAGGCGCTCGAAGTCGCGTTCGCCGAACGGGGGGACCAGATTGCGGCGGTAATTTTGGAGCCGGTTGTCGGCAACATGGGCTGTGTCATCCCGACTCCCGAGTTCCTGAAGGCCTTGCAGACCCTGACGCAGAAGCACGGCGCCCTGCTGATTTTTGATGAGGTGATGACCGGCTTCCGCCTCGCCCGGGGCGGAGCGCAGGAGCTATTCGGCATCCGGCCGGATCTGTCGACGTTTGGCAAGGTGATTGGTGGCGGACTTCCAATCGGGGCCTACGGCGGACGCCGCGACGTGATGAACAAGGTGGCTCCGGTGGGGCCGATCTATCAGGCGGGGACGTTGAGTGGCAACCCGCTGGCCGTCAGCGCCGGGTTGGCGATGCTGCGGCATATCAAGACGCATCCGGAGATCTACCCGTATCTTGAGAAGATTACGGCTCGCCTGTGCGAGGCGCCGCCGCCGGGGGTTACTGTGAACCGGGTGGGCAGCATGTTCACGATGTTCTTTACCGAGACGCCCGTGGTGGACTATGAGACGGCGAAGACGTCGGACACGGCGCGCTTCGGGAAGTTCTTCCATCATTTGCTGAGCGAGGGCTTCGTCAGCGCAGCTCACACGGAAGAGGATATTGAGAGGACACGAGGGGCTATCGCCCGGTTTTTTGCATAAAGTGCAAACGGAGCCAAGGCCAGTAAGGCGCAGATCGCCTCTGGCCACCAGCTCTGGTGGCGCGCATACACAGTGGCGAGGGGCTCCAACTTGCCCTCGCCGTCCCGGTAGATTACCCGGTCGCCGATGACTCCGATCTTCGTGACTTCGACGGAAAACCCGTTCGGGCCTTCGAGCCATCCCCGGTCCATCGTATCGATCATCACCACCCGCATCCCGCCCGGGAGCTCGATGAACGAGGCGTCGCCGCCGCGCCAAAAGAGAAACAACAGTGCCAACGCCATCCAATAAGGCCAGACCAACATCCAGCGGCGGGGTAGGATGAGCAGCTGGCCAGGATAATCGGACTGAGGAGCATCAATCCCAGAAGGCCGCTGAATAGGAGCATTGGTTTAGCTTAACGAATCCCCGATCAGAGGCCGATCTTCTTCTTCGCCGATGGCGGGGGCTCCATTAGCCGCTTGACCGCCGAAAACACCACCTTGAACTGATCGTCGAATTTCCGCTCCATCTCATTCATTTTCCGCAGCAGAACCTTATGGTCTCCCGCCATCTGCCGTAGTTGGACGAACGCGCGCATGATCGCGATGTTCACCTGTACTGCCCGTGTGCTGCTGAGCACCGAAGACAGCATCGCCCCGCCCTGCTCGGTGAAGACGTAAGGGCGATGGCGCCCACTCTTCTTCGCTGAGCCGAAATCAAAAATGGCCAGTGTCGGGCCTCTCCGCAATTTGAGGTGCCAATCTGGCGCCTCAATTCCAAATAAAACAAGGCCCGGCGAGGGAGCCGGGCCTGTCAATACTTCGGAATGGAATAGGAGTCGTGGACTAAGCGCGTCTTGCGCCGCCTCACAATACTCTAGTGCGCACCACCCCGAAAAGTTCTCACGCTAAAGTGTTTAAAGAAATCGACCGCTGCGCCTCAAACGCCGCAATCGCCGCATCCTGCTTCAACACGTAGCCGATCTCGTCCACGCCTTCGAGCAAACAATCCTTAGCAAACGCGTCGATCGGAAATTCCACCGTCGGTCCGCCCGGCCAGCTCAACGTCTGCGCCGGCAGGTCAATCGTTACCTGCAGCGCGGGGTCTTTCTCGAGTGCCACAAACAAAGCCGCATGCGCGTCCTTCGGCATCACGATCGGCAACAGCCGGTTCTTCAACGAGTTCTGCTTAAAGATGTCGGCAAAGCTCGTCGAAAGCACCGCCTGCAACCCATACTGCGTCAACGCCCAAGGGGCATGTTCGCGGCTGGACCCGCAGCCGAAGTTATCCCCGGCCAGCAGCACCTTCGACGCCTTTGCCGCCGGGGTGTTCAACACGAAGTCGGCCTTCGGCGAACCATCGGCGTTGTAGCGCCAATCGAAGAACAGCTGATCGCCCAGCCCTTCCTTCGAAATCGTCTTCAAAAACCGCGCCGGAATGATCTGGTCGGTATCGATGTTATCGTTCGGCAGCACCGCCACCGTAGATTGGATCTGCATGGTTATAGGCTCCTCACGTCGGTCACGACCCCGGTCACGGCGCTCGCCGCCGCGGTCAAGGGGCTGGCGAGGAACGTCCGCCCGCCCTTACCCTGCCGGCCTTCGAAATTCCGGTTCGAGGTCGATACGCTGTACTGCCCCGGCGACAACTGGTCGCCGTTCATCGCAATGCACATCGAGCAACCGGCTTCCCGCCACTCGGCGCCCGCATCGCGGAACACTTGGTCTAAGCCCTCGGCCTCGGCCTGCCGCTTGATCTCCTGCGAACCCGGCACCACCATCACGCGGACGCTGGGACTCACCTTCCGGCCCTTCAACACGCTCGCCGCCGCGCGCAGATCGGTCATCCGGGAGTTCGTGCACGAGCCGATAAACACAACGTCGATCTTCTGCCCCGCAATCGGCTGGCCCGCCTGCAGATTCATGTACTGCAGCGCCTTCCGCAGCGACTCGCGTTCGAGGGGATCGCTCTGCGACGCCGGGTCCGGCACCGCGCCCGAAATCGCCATCCCCATGCCCGGGTTCGTGCCGAAGGTGATCATCGGTTCGAGCGCGTCGGCGTCGATCGTTACCGTGTGGTCGTACGTGGCGCCCTCATCGGTCGGCAAGGTCTTCCAGAACGCGACGGCCTTGTCCCACTCCTCGCCCTTGGGCGCGAACTTGCGGCCCTTGATGTACTCGTAGGTCTTTTCGTCCGGTGCGATCAGCCCGGCGCGCGCACCGGCTTCAATCGACATGTTGCAGACGGTCATCCGCTCTTCCATCGAGAGCGACCGGATGGCGGAGCCGGTGAACTCAAACACGCAACCCGTCCCGCCGCCAATGCCGATCTTGGCGCACAGCGCGAGAATAATGTCCTTCGCCGAAACGCCCGGCTTCAGCGTCCCTTCCACCTTTACTTCGAACGTCTTCGACGGCCGCTGCAGCAAGCACTGCGTCGCCAGCACCATCTCCACTTCGCTCGTGCCGATGCCGAACGCCAGGGCGCCAAACGCGCCGTGCGTCGCCGTGTGGCTATCGCCGCACACCACGGTCATGCCCGGCTGGGTTAGGCCCTGTTCCGGTCCAATCACGTGGACGATGCCCTGGTTCAGGTTTTGGAACCCAAAGTAGGGAATTCCAAACTCGGTCGCGTTCTTTTCGAGCTGCGCCACCTGCGTCGCGGCCACTTGGTCCACGATGGGCAGGTTCCGCGGCGTCGTCGGGGTCGAGTGGTCAACCGTCGCAAACGTCAGATCCGGCCGCCGCACCTTCACGCCGCGTTCCCGCAGGCCCGAAAACGCCTGCGGCGAAGTGACTTCATGCACCAAGTGCAGGTCGATGAACAACACCGCCGGAGCGCCTTCGCGCTGGGCCACAATGTGGTTGTCCCAAACCTTCTCGATAATCGTACGGGGCTTATTGGATGGCATTGGCTACCGCTTCTCCTACTTCCGTCGTCGTGGCGGGGGTGCCTTTCGGCTTCAGGTCGGCCGTCGTCCGGCCGGAGTTCAACACAGACTCAATGGCCGCGTTCACTGCCGCGGCTTCTTTCATCAAACCAAACGAATACTCGAGCATCGCGGCCACCGAGCCGATCGCGCCGAGCGGATTGGCTTTGTTTTGTCCCGCAATGTCCGGCGCCGAGCCGTGCACCGGCTCATACAAACCGACCCACGCGCCCGAAGGCCGCTGATCGCCAATCGAAGCCGACGGCAACATGCCGATCGACCCGGCCAGCACCGCGCCCTCGTCGCTGAGAATATCGCCGAACATGTTCTCCATCACTAGTACGTCGAACCGCTTCGGGTTCAGCACCAGTTGCATGGCGGCGTTGTCGACCAGAATGTGTTCGAGCTCCACGTCCGGAAACTCCGGCGCGATCTCGTTCACTACTTTCCGCCACAGCTGCGACGTTTCGAGCACGTTCGACTTGTCCACGCTCGCCAGCTTCTTCCGCCGGTTCCGCGCCAGGCCAAACGCCATCCGCGTAATCCGCGCGATTTCGGCGCGCGTGTAGGTCATCGTGTTGGTGCCGCGCTCGGTGTCGCCGGAGCCTTCGATGCCGCGCGGCGTGCCGTAGTAAATGCCGCCGTTCAGCTCGCGGACGATAATCATGTCCGTGCCTTCGACTAAATGATTCTTGAGCGGGCTGCTCTCGATCAGCGCCGGGTAGGCCTTCACCGGCCGCAGGTTGGCATAAACGCCAAGCACCTTCCGGATGCCGAGCAGACCCTTTTCCGGCCGCTTCTCGGGCGGAGCGTTGTCGAATTCAGGCAGGCCGACGGCGCCCATGAGGGTCGCATCCGCCTCGACGGCCAGCTTCGCCGTCTCGTCCGGAAATGGGGTGCCCGTCTTATGGATGGCGATGCCACCCAGCAGACCCTCGGTCAGCTGCAAGGTATGGCCGAAGGTCGAGCACACCTTTTCCAATACGCGAACGGCTTCCCGAGTTACCTCGACCCCGATGCCGTCGCCGGGGAGAATCAATACATTCAGTTGCATGTCTATTTAAGCCGATACGGGCGCGCGCTTCGCCACAATTTCTTTACACAGCGCGAGAATCTGGTCGTTGCGAACGCCCTTTACGCGATCCGCCAACGCCGTAAATCCCTGATACAGAACGTCGATCTCTTCTTTGGTGAAGTCGGTGAACCCGAGCTCGCGGCACCGGTCGGCCAGTGCATGGCGCCCGGAGTGCTTCCCCAGCACCAGTTTACCCTCGGGCACCCCGACGCTTTTCGGGTCGATGATCTCGTAGGTTGACTTGTTCTTCAGGTAGCCGTCCTGATGGATACCCGCCTCGTGTGCAAACGCGTTGTCGCCCACGATGGCTTTATTCGGTTGCGGGCCAAAGGTGATGATTGAGGTCAGTAGCTGGCTCGCGCTGAACAGGTGCTCGGTGTTGATCCGCGTCTCGTACGGCAATACCGCTTGCCGCGTTTTGAAGATCATCACAATCTCTTCGAGCGAGCAGTTGCCGGCGCGTTCCCCGATGCCGTTCATGGTGCACTCGATCTGCCGGGCCCCGGCTTCGACCGCTGCCAGGGAGTTCGCGACTGCCAAGCCGAGATCGTCGTGGCAATGAACCGAGACGATCGCCTTGTCGCCGATGGCCTGCACGACCTTCCGGATGAAGGCCGCATACTCGGTCGGAATCGAGAAGCCCACCGTATCCGGCAGATTCACGGTGCTGGCTCCGGCGGCAACGACGGCGCGGGAAACCTGTTCGAGGTAGTCCGGGTCGGTGCGGCTCGCGTCTTCGGCCGAAAATTCGACGTCATCTGTGAATGTCCGGGCCAGTTCGACGGCTTTCACCGCCTCTTCGAGCACCTGCTCGCGGGACTTCTTGAGCTTGTACTGCAGGTGGATGTCGCTCGTCGCGATGAACGTGTGGATGCGCGAGCGCTTGGCATGTTTCAACGCTTCGCCCGCCTGCTCCACGTCCTTGGCCGTGGACCGGGCAAGAGCCGCGATCGTCACGTCGCGATTGCCAAATTCCCGGCTGATCGCGTCCACTGCCTCAAAATCGCCATGACTGGCGATCGGGAAGCCCGCCTCCATAATGTCGACGCCGAGCTCTACCAGCTTGGCCGCCATCTTCATCTTTTCGGGTACCGTCATCGAACAGCCTGGAGACTGTTCGCCGTCCCGCAGGGTCGTGTCGAATATTTGAATTCGCTGATTCATTGGTTAATGACCTCAGTCAATATTCGATTCTTGCATCGGTTCCGAAATTTAGCAAATTTATTCTCTTGGCGTATTCGATAAGCGGAAGTAATGCGATAGGATATGTTTATCTACCGATGGAACTGTACTCACTTCGTGTATTCCAGACCGTCGCCAATGAAAAGAGCTTTTCCCGGGCCGCGGAAAAACTCCTCCGCACTCAACCTGCCGTGTCGCTGGCCGTGCAGCGCCTGGAGCATGAGCTAGGCGAAAAGTTGATTGACCGTTCCGGCAAAGAGCTTCTGCTGACCGACGCCGGCAAGATCGCCTTTGACTTTGCCCGCCGCTTCGAGCACCTGGCGGTCGAGATGAACACCGCGCTTACGGAAATGCGGGATAACTCGGCCGGGGTGCTCATCGTCGGGGCCAACGAATCCACCAGTCTCTATTTGCTGCAGCACATCGTGCGGTACCGCCGGCTCTACCCGAAGGTGAAGGTCCGGGTCCGCCGGAGTTTGTCGAGCAAAATCCCCAGCCAGCTCATCGATGGGGAGTTGGAACTCGGCGTCATCTCCTTTGATCCGCAGGATGATCGCCTGCAGGCGCAGGTGATCTTCACTGACCATCTGGCCTTCGTCGTGAGCCCGGAGCATCGGCTGGCCGAGCGCGGGAGCGTCTCGATCACGGAGTTGGGGATGGAGACCTTTATCGCGCACAACGTGCTCTCGCCCTACCGCGAGGTGGTTCTGCGGGAGTTTCAGCGGCATCGCGTGCCGTTGAACATGGACGTGGAGATGCCGACCGTCGAGACGATCCGGCAGTTAGTGCAGCGGAATGAGGGCGTCGCGTTTCTTCCGAAGATGTGCGTGGACGCCGAGATCGAGCGGGGACTTCTGCGGGAAGTACGAGTGGAGGAGTTGACCGTGGCGCGGAAGGTACACCTTGTTTATCCCGCCCGCCGGGCGCTCTCTCATGCCGCGCGCGCCTTTCTCGAAGTAGTCAAAGGCCACGAAAATGTGCGAGAGGACGAGGGGGACGCCGCCACTAGCTGACGTGGCAATCGTTCGTAACGTCTTAATCGGTGTCGGGCGGTGGCTGGACCGCCAACGCCAAGCGGGTCGCCGCCGCCAAGGGCTTGCCGCCCATCTTCAACTTGCCGAGCAAGGCGAAGATTGGGCGCAACGCTTCGTGCAGGAGATGGGCTGGATTGTGGTGGCTCGCAACTACCGCCGCAAAGGCGGGCGGGGCGAAATCGATCTGGTCGCCGTCGAAGGAGACACGCTGGTTTTCGTCGAGGTGAAGACGAGGTCGAGCGCGGAGACCGGAGAGCCGGAGCGAGCGGTGCACCGGGCGAAGGAGAAGTTGATCGGGCGCACGGCCGAGGAGTACATGCGGATGGCGACGCTGGAGGGCATGGCCGTGCGATTCGATGTGGTCAGTCTGGTGATGGGGGAGAAGACCAAGGTGGAGTACCTGCGGGACGCCTTCTATCCCGTCCGGCAGCCGATGCTCGAGAGTTAATGGTTGGCGGCGGCCCCACGCCGCAACCCGCCGTGCCGTTCCAGGACCGTAAAGAGTTCGGCGGAGTTCACTGGCTTCGAGAGGAAATCGTTCATTCCGGCGGCCGTGCACTCGGCACGGACCTCGGAGGAGGGGTTGGCCGTGCAGGCAATGATCGGGACCGTGGCCGCCGCATCGGTTTGACGCAGGCGCCGGGTGGTCTCGATACCGTCGATGCCGGGCATCTGCAGATCCATCAGGATCAGGTCAAAAGGCTGCTGCGCTGCGTGCTCGAGCGCCGCTAACCCGTCCGGCGCCAGAGTCACGGTATAGCCCCGGCGCTCGAGCAGCGTGGTCATGAAGCGCTGCGCCACGGAGTTGTCCTCCACCAGCAGGATGCGTGCCGCGGCTGGTTCGACAGGCTCGATCAGTAGCGGGGCCGGCGGCTCCGCTGCCGCCGCGCTGATGGGAATCGTGAAGGTAAACAGACTCCCTTGGCCCGGATAAGACTCCACTTGCAACGCTCCCCCCATCGCCTCGGTGATCTGTTTGGCCAGCGGTAGACCCACCCGCAGCCCCGGTGACGGATCCGCCAACGGGTTCGCCACCAGCTTGCCGCCGCCGAAAAGCTGTGGTAGCTGGTCTGCCGCGATACCCGGCCCGGAGTCCCGCACCGAGACGCTGAGCCACATCCGATCGTCCGCCTGCGGTGCCGCACTGGCAATCACTTCAATCTCGCCTTCGGCGGTGAACTTGATCGCGTTCGACAACAACACATCCAATATCTGCCGCACCCGGTGCGGATCCGACAACGCTAATTCCGGAAGTTGCGGATCGAGCAGGAGACTCAAATGGAGCCCCTTGCTGCGCGCCTTCGGCTCGCGCGCGGCGACCGCCGCCTGCAACATCTCCGCCGGACGAAAATCGGAGTAGGTGTGTCCCGAGGTTCCGTTCGTCAGGGAAGAGTACTCGATGGCGTTCGTAATCGATTCGAGCAACAACTCGGCACAAGACCGCGAAGAGCTCACGTAGTCCTTCTGCTCCTCGCTCAATGAGGTCTCCGTCAGCAGGTCCAACATCCCCAGAATCCCCGTTAGCGGTGTCCGCAACTCGTGATTTAAGCTCGCCAGAAAGTTCCGCTTGATGCGGTCTACGTTCTGGGCCTCGGATGGCGCTACGAGTTCGGCAATTGCCATGAATCGTATATCGGCGGAATCGCTTGAGAAGATTAGAAAAATCGAATCGGAAATTACCGTAGCCTACTCCATACGGGGTATAGCCTAGGGACGCTCCGAGGTCGCCACCCGGTGCACCATGTTCACCAGCTTTCGGTACGGGATCCGTGACCAATCTTCAATGGGCAACCACTCGCCGTCCCGCCAACTCGAATAGCCCCAGCGCGCCAAAAGCGCTAAATGCTCCTGCCTCTCTATTAATGGGCGCTCAGCTGGCATGGGCCGCTCTAACCGTTCCCGCAGCCGCCGGTCGAGGGAAACGGGCTTATCCGCCGCTGCCTCCGCCGTCAGCGCAATCTCCTCGGCGGGCTGCCACGCCCCTGCGATCAGCAATCGCAACTCGACCGCCTGCCCCACGGCCGCCGGCGTGACGGCAATGCCGTGCGCCCCGTCGATGGTCGCCGCCAACTCGTCCCGCAGGCGCCACGTCGCCGCGATCCTTTCAATCCGCTGATGCTGCCGCGCGGCCTCCTCAAACTCCATCTCGGCCGAAAACCGGTCGCGCGACGCCTCGGCCACCTCCGCCAGGCTCCGCCCATCGGAGACGAGGAACTCGGTCAGCCGCCGGACCTCGCTGCGGTACTCGCCCGCCGAAACCACGGCCTGGCACGGGCGTAGACACTGGTTCATCTCGCCGTACATGCAGCCGGGATGCTCCGGCGACGGGGCCAGATCCTCCGCGCACCGGCGGATTTGAAAGTGCTCCAGCACGGAGACCTCAAACGCCTCGGCGGAAACCCGCGACCGGAAGGGTCCATAGAACAGACCCGTGCGGCCCAGCCGGTTCGTCACCGCCGTGCGCGGAAACTCATTGCTGAGCAGCAGGCGAACGTAGGCTGGCATCCGTAGCTTAATCAGCTTCAGATAGCTGTCCGGATAATGTTCCCGGGCGACTTCGTAAAGGCGCAAGGAAGCCGCCAGCCGCGACGCCACGGGCCAAAATTCGATCTCCGTCGCCAGCGTGCCAAACAGCCCCGGGCTAAGAAGCCGCCGTACCCGCCGCCCCAGCAGAGTCGTCCGCCCGACGTAGGGCCGTCCCTCTCGCAAACGCAAAACAAACACCGCCGGACTTTCCGGCAATCCGGCCAGAAACTCGTCGCGATCAGGCCCGGCGGGCGGCAGTAGCATGGTCAGCGTCCATAGAAGGAATAGTATTCCGCCTCGGAAAACGGCTTCACCTTGCCGACCACCATGTTCTCCGCCACGCGCTCCGCCTTGCTCATGCCAATTAAGGCAGTGGTGATCCCGGGCGTGGACCGGGCAAATTGGATGGCCCGCTGCGCCTGCGTCGGCAGGGTGTCCGTGAACTTTTCGAGGAATTTCTCCGGCAGGTCCTTGGTCAGGCGGCCCTGCATCAACGTGGCCGAACCGATCACGCTTAAGCCCAGCGCATGGGCCGCTTCGACTACCGGCACCGACGCGCTCGGGTCTTCTCCCTGATTGCGGACAGAGATCGCCTCCGGCATCGCGAGACTGAACGGCAGCTGCACAAACCGAAAATGGTGCTGCGCCCCGCCTGCTTGCCGGGCCAGCGCCGCGAGCCGCGAAAGCTGCAACCCGTCCGACCCGCCAGGACGCCGACGCAGCCCATCCCAAGTCGCGATGCCGTAATAGGCGATCTGGCCCGCGGCCACCATCGCTTCACAAGCTTCGAACGCCGCCCCGATCCGCCGGTACACCTCGGCCGGCTCCAGGAACTGCAGCTGGGTTTCGGGGTTGTGCAGGTAAAAGATATCCACGCGCTGTAAGCGGAGATTGACGAGCGAGCGCTCCAACTGATCCTGCAAAAAAGCCGGCTTCAAGCAGTGCATGTTTGCCACCACATCGCCAGGCTGCAGAAGCTCCGTTGGAATCGCCTTCGGCACCAGGTACCCGGCCTTGGTCGAGATGACCAGTTCGTTCCGGGCCGAATCGCCGGACTGGATCACCGCTTCGATCGCCCGGCCAATCGACCGCTCCGATCGCTGATGCCGGTAGTTTAGCGAGGTATCCACCACGTTGATGCCATTACGGATGGCCGTCCGCACGGCCGAGGTATACGCCCGGTCGGTATCGTCGTCCATGGAACCGAGGTAGGTTCCAATGCCCAGGGACGACAGCGTCAGCCCTTGCGCCAAGCGATAAAACTGATTCTTTTCAAGGGAAGCAAATCGCTTCCGGAGGGACTGGGTCCCCTGGGGAGACGCCGAGGCTGGGTGCATTGGTTATTCGATGTAGCCGAGGCTCCGCAGCGTCGACTCCGGTTCCATTTCGTCAAATCGGGAGAGGGCTGCTTTCTGCCGCCCGTGTTCGAGGAGAACACCATAAGGAGGATCGCCGAAAGGGAAAAGTTTCTTCAGGGCGTCGTGGTCCGGAGAGTTTCCCGCCTTCAGGCCTGTCGAGTCCATAAAGTACTTGCCAAATTGCGGAACCCGAGAGGGTAACCCGTAAACCTTCACCCCGCTCCAGGTATGCTTGGCCATCCGGCGCGCCGCCTGGTCGCAGTGAGCGCACTCGGGGTCGTAGAAGTACAACACCACTTTGCCCTGCGCGAGCGAGACGGGCTGCCCGTCCACCGTGATGGTATCCGGGGCCTTCGCTCCGGTTTGCCGCGACTTGGTAATGCCGTAGGCCACCCCGCCGAACACCGCGACCACGGCGGCGATCACCAGCGCGGTCTTCATCCCTTCACTCGGTTTGGCCCACCAGCCGGCGACCACCGCAAGCGCGATCATCGCGGCATCACTATAAAAGAACATAGGTCCTACGGCCCGTTTCACCCAGGGGAAGCAGGTGCAGTCTGCGCCCAGCAGCTGGTTGTAGAACATGCCGATGTAGACCATGAAGGCAATCAACATCAGAGTGATGAGCCAAGCGCCCCAACGCCGGTAGCGGGGGATCAGGATCAGAATTCCGGAGAAGACCTCGGCCATCCCAAAGAACAACGCCGTGAAGACGCTCAGCTGCGCCGGCACCAGCGCCTGGGTCATTCGCGCTGCCGCGCCCAGATGGTCGGTGAGCTTCCAGGCGCCGGCAATGATAAATAGTCCGCCGATTAGAATGGCGCAAACCCAGGCCGCCATCGTCTTCCAAGCGGGCAGTTCCAGGCTCAAAGGAGCCGTTTGGGCATGTGCCATACTATCTTCCATGCTCCCTATTTTAATGCTTTTCGTAGCCTTAGCAGGGGGGCTCGCCGCGGCTCCGCAAGCCGCTGAGCTGGCGATTGTAAACGCCAACATTTATACGGTGAACCCGGCCCAGCCGAAGGCGAAGTCGCTGGCCGTCAGCGCCGGAAAGATCGTCGCGATCGGCGATTCCGTCGCCGGCCATATTGGCACCTCCACGCGCGTCATTGATCTGAAGGGCGCGACGGTGATCCCCGGCCTGATCGATAGCCACGTCCACATGGCCGGCTTCGGCTTCATGGTCGAAACGTTTGATCTGCGCAGCGTGAACTCCGTGGCCGAAGTTGCCGCGATCGTCGCCAAGCGCGCCGCCGCCCTGCCCCCCGGGGCGTGGGTGCAGGGCCGGGCCTGGGACCAGACCAACTGGGGCGGGGAATTCCCGGACCATACGGCGCTGACGAAAGCCTCGCCGGACCGCCCGGTGTATCTCACGCGCGTCGACGGCCACGCCGCGTGGGTGAATCGGAAAGCGCTGGAGATCGCCGGCATCACGAAGGATACGCCGGACCCCATGGGCGGTAAAATTGTCAGGGATGCAAAAGGCGAGGCCACCGGCATCCTGATCGATCGGGCGCAAGGTTTGGTCAGTTCGAAGATTCCGCCAGCCACGGACGACCAAATCCGCCAGCGCCTCCGCGCTGCCGCGCTCGAATGCGCCAAACTCGGGATGACCTCGGTCCATGACGCTGGTATCTCGGCCCAAGTGCTCCGTGCGTACAAGCAACTGGTGGCCGAAAAACTGCTGCCCGTGCGGGTTTACGCCATGATCGGCGGGGAAGGGGCGCTGTGGCAGGAGTATCTGAAGCGCGGTCCGGAGGTGGGAGAGTACCTCACGGTGCGCTCCATCAAATTGGTGGCCGATGGCGCGATGGGCTCCCGCGGCGCCGCCTTCTGGCAGCCGTATTCAGACGATCCTGGCAACTCGGGCCTGTTGATTCTGAAGCAGGAGACCATCGAAAAAGTCTCGCGCGAAGCCGCCGCGAAAGGCTTTCAAGTGGCCACGCACGCCATCGGCGACCGGGCCAATCGGGTAGCCCTGGACGCTTACGGCGCGGTGCTGGGCGAGAATAACGATAAGCGGTTTCGCATCGAACACGCACAGGCGGTCTCTCTCCCCGACTTTGACAAGTTCCGTCGCTTTGGCGTCATTGCCTCGATGCAGACGACCCATGCGACCTCGGACATGCGCTGGGCGGTAAAGCGCATGGGGCCGGACCGGATCATGGGCGCCTACGCCTGGCGGCGGATGTTGAACACTGGCGTGAAGTTCGCCAACGGTTCGGACTTCCCGGTGGAAGATCCCAATCCCCTTTATGGTCTCTTTGCCGCCGTCGCCCGTCAGGACCAGAAGGGGTTCCCGGAGGGCGGCTGGATGCCGGACCAGAAACTGACGCGCGCCGAGGCGCTGCAATCGTTCACCCTGGGCGGCGCTTATGCCGCATTTGAAGAAAAGAGCAAGGGCTCGCTCGAAGTTGGCAAGCTGGCGGACTTCGTCGTTCTCGATCAGGACCTGATGACCGTGCCGGAGTTGACGATCCCCAAAATCAAGGTCCGGATGACGGTTCTGGGAGGCCAGACCGTCTTCGGAGCCCAATGAGGTGGATTGGCTTCGTTTTGCTCCTGACGATTTCGGCCTTCGCCGAACCTCGGCGGGTCGTCCTGCTCGAAGAGTTGGTGCGGATCGACGCGCTGCGTTCGCGCAGCTATGAGTTGCCCCTGCCGCAGCAAAAAGCGGCGTTGGACGTGCAATGGAGCGTGAAGCAACCGGGCGGCGCGGTGCGGATTCTGGTTGTCGATCGCGCCGCTTCCGCCACCGCCTTCGATAGCGGCTACGAGCCCGGCGGGAGCCGCCGGGTGAAGCTCGATCAGGCCGGGCAATATCAGGTGACGATTGAAAACCGGCAGCAGAATCTGGGTCATTCGTTGATCGATTTGCGGCTGGAACTCGTGTTTGGCGAGGAGCGTCCGGCGGTCACGGGAACGCGTGGCCCGACGCCCGCTCGTCGCTACTGGGCTATCGCGACCTCGCTGGCGCTGTTCGCCATGATGGTGACCTACGCCGGCGTCCGGCTGGGCCCGGCGCTGCGCGAGCGGTGGGGTCCGCGGAATTTTCAAAAAACTCTTGACGAAAACCGGTGGGATGATACCGTCGGCGAATGACGCTGCAACAAGTGATTACAACTGTCATGGAGAGCCGGTCCGAGGATTGGATCTTCGACGACGAACGCCAGAGCTGGGTCTACGAGCACGATCTGGATATACGGCTTCAAGGCAAGTATCTTCCGTTCAAGGGCCCGCAGCCCGAGGAATTTGACGAACCCTGGGCCAAGCGGTATCCGAGTTCCCGGGCCTTCCGAGCGCCGTTTCAACTCTGGTACCGGAAGTCGAAGCTCCGCGACTACCTGTTCGTCGATGTCGACGGGCATCGTGCCCTGCTGCCCGTGCCGCGGAGTCAGGAGGAGATGGTGATCAGCCGGGAACAGGAGCGCGTCGCCCAGATTCTCAACTGCGCTCACGAGAACCGGGCGGCGTATTTCCACCGCTACATGGAACGATTCCAGGTGGAGGATTCGGCCGAGTTACGGCCGGTTTAACTCACGCCAAAGCGCATGGTACCAAACCAAAAAGCGCTCGGGCTCCTTGCTCTCCTGCGCCTCGCAAAGCGTGTAGCGGTCATAGCCGCTTTTGCGCAGGAGGGCGAAGAGTTCGCGATAGGGATAGGGGCTCGCCAGTTCGTTGATGTGAACGTTCTTGATCCACGGCCGCAGTAAATCGAAGCTGGGCTTGATGGACCCGTTGACGATATCAGTGGGGTTTGAGTTCCAGCAGACGCCGACGTTGGGATGATTGGTGGCCCGCATGATGGCGGCGGACACTGGCGGATCCTGCGTTTCGCGGCCGTGGACCTCCATCCAGATCTCCACGCCCTTGCCAGCCCCGTACTCGCCGAGTTCCTTCAGGCAGGCGCCGATGTTGCGGACGGTGGCGTCCTTATCGGCTCCGGCCGCAAAGCCGTTCGGGCGGACCTTGATACCCCAGGCGCGGGTGTCGTGGGCGAGGTCGATGAAGGCCTTGGCATCGGCGACATTCTTCGCGCGGACGGCCGGGTCCGGCGATTGAAACTCTGCCGTGGTTCCAAAGCTAACGAGGCGCACCTTGCTGCGTTCGAAGCGCTGGCGCACGGTCTGCCGTTCGGCGGCGGTGAGAGTTGGCTCCACTTTGTGCGCGTGTGAGGTACGCAGCTCGACGCCAGCGAATCCGGCCTTTTCGAGCTTCGTGATCAGGGTTTCGAGATCCCAGTCTTTGCAGATGTTGTAGGTGACGGCGCCAAGAATCATGCGCCTATTCTACAAGCCTTAGCGGTTGGAATCGTGGGGCACGCCGTCTTTTCTGGCACGGATTTCGCGGACGGCGTAAATGCGCCGGCCTTGGCTTTCAAAGTAGGTCCGGATCATCACTTCGCCGAGCAGGCCGGTGGAGAACAGCATCAGGCCCGCCAGCAGCAGGATCGCGCCCAGAACCATCAGAGGGCCATGGTCGGTGACCAGATCGCGTTGGAAGTCGAGGAGCTTATAGACCAGCAGATAGGCCATGATTCCGCCGCCGGAGACGAGGCCAAGTAGGCCCCATTTGCCGAAGAAGTGCATCGGGCGGGTGAAATAGGTGAGCAGGAAGCGGATGGTGATGATGTCGAAGAAGACCTTCATGGTCCGGCCGAGGCCGTAGTGGCTGGCGCCGGCGGTGCGGGGTACGTTTTTGATCGGGACTTCGACGATGCGGGCGCCGTAGAAGCTGGCGAGGGCGGGGATGAAGCGGTGGAGTTCGCCGTACAGGTTAATGTCTTTGAGGATCTCCGCGCGGTAGGCCTTGAAGGTGGTGCCGAAGTCGTGGAGTTCTATGCCGCTGGCTTTGGCCATGAGCCAATTGGCGATGCGGGAGGGGATTTTGCGGGTGACGGCGTTGTCGATGCGATGTTTGCGCCAGCCGCTAGCGATGTCGTAGCCTTGTTCGATTTTCTCGAGCAGAAGGGGGATATCTTCCGGTTCGTGCTGCAGGTCGCCGTCGAGGGAGACGATGATGGAGCCGATGGCTTCGTCGAAACCGGCGGCGAGGGCGGCGGTTTGGCCGAAGTTGCGGCGCAGGCGGATGACCTTCAGGCGGCCGTCGGTTTCGACGAGGTT
>LNFE01000132.1 GCA_001464575.1 Acidobacteria bacterium Ga0077553
CGATCGGAAAATGAATCCCCCGCCCGAGATAAAGAAAATCCGTGGCCCGCGCTAACGTCTTCGTCATCTCCTCGTATGGCGCCGCGTGCGAAAGAATTTGCTCCAGTTTCCCGGGAATCCGCACCAACTCCGTCACCAGCGCCTGCGACTGCGCATCGCTCAACGTCCCCCGCAACTGGCCCAAATACATCGCCAGCACGAACAGCGCCGTTACCTGCGACGTAAAGGCCTTCGTCGAAGCGACCCCAATCTCCGGCCCCGCATGCGTCAGCAGCGTCCCGTCGGCCTCCCGCGTAATCATCGAGCCGATCACGTTGCAGATCGCCAACGTCTTCGCCCCCTTCTGCTTGGCCTCCCGCTGCGCCGCAATCGTATCCGCCGTCTCGCCGGACTGCGAAATCACGATCGTCAGCGTGTCGCTGTCTACAATCGGATCGCGGTAGCGGAACTCGCTCCCGTAGTCGACCTCCACCGGCACCCGCGCCAATTTCTCGATCATGAACTTGCCCGCCAGCCCCGCGTGCCAACTCGTCCCACAGGCCACGATCCGGATCTGCTTAAACCGCCGAAACTCATCGGGCGGAATCGCAATCTCGTCAAGGAAAACCTTCCCCGACTCCTGGCTGATCCGGCCCAGCAGCGTATCCCGTACCGCCCGCGGCTGCTCGTAAATCTCCTTGAGCATGAAGTGCTTATAGCCGCCCTTCTCCGCCATGATCGGGTCCCACAAAATGTGGGTCACCTGCCGCTTCACCGGCGTGCCCTCAAAGTCCGTCAGCATCACCCCGTTCGGCGTCACCACGGCGATGTCCCCGTCATCCAGAAAGAACATATCCCGGGTATGACCCAGAATCGCCGGCACGTCCGATGCCACGAAGTACTCACCCTCGCCCAGGCCGATCACCACCGGCGGACCACTTCTCGCAGCTACAATCTTGCCCGGCTCGCTCACCGCCATCACGGCCAGCGCGAACACCCCGTTCAACCGCTTCACGGCCTGCCGCACAGCCAGTTCCAGGTTGCCGGCCAGATACTTCTCGACGAGGTGGGCGACGATCTCCGTATCGGTCTCGGTGACGAACACGTGCCCTTCGGCTTCCAGCTCCCGGCGCAGGTCCAGGTAGTTTTCCACGATGCCGTTGTGCACCAGCACCACGTCCCGCTTCGGGCCCGTATGCGGATGCGCGTTCTCTTCCGTCGGCCGGCCATGCGTCGCCCAGCGGGTATGGCCAATCCCGTACTCGCCGTCCACCGGCGCCATCCGCACAGCCTCTTCGAGGTTATGCAGCTTCCCGGACGCCCGGCGGATCAGCAGCTTGCCGCTGCTGTCCACCACCGCAATTCCGGCGGAATCGTAGCCGCGGTATTCGAGCCGTCTCAATCCGTCCAGCAACACCGGAACGGTCTTCTTACTGCCGATATACCCGACGATTCCGCACATAGGCGTTTAGTCTCCAAATTCGATGCGATAGTCTTCGATCACGGGGTTCGACAACACCTCGGCCGCAATCTGATCCACTTCTTTCCGCGCCGCTTCGGCGTCCGTTCCTTCCGCCAGCGTCAGCTCAAAGTACTTGCCCTGCCGGACATCGGCGATCGCCGCGTGGCCCATGCCCCGCAGCGCCTGGGTAACGGTCTTGCCCTGCGCATCGAGGACGGTCTTCTTCAAGGTGACGTAAACAAAAGCCTTCATAGGTCCCTCTATTGTATCGGCAGGCAGCGTGCGGAAGCGCACAGCCGCAAGATGAAATAATGGGGAACCATCCTATGAAAGCGCTCATCCTCCACGAACCGGGCCAAATTGGCCTCGGCGAGACCGCCGCCCCCCACCCCGCCCCCGGCGATGTCCTGCTCCGCGTCAAAATGGTCGGCCTCTGCGGTACGGATCTCAACAGCTATCGCGGCAAGAATCCGCTCGTCTCCTATCCCCGCATCCCCGGCCACGAGATCTCCGCCGAAATCGTCGACCCCGGCGCCGGCGTTCCGCCCCAGTTCACTGCCGGGCTGCCCGTCACGCTCTCGCCCTATACCGCCTGCGGCCGCTGTGCCTCCTGCCTCCGGAACCGGCCCAACGCTTGCCAGTTCAATGAGACCCTCGGCGTCCAACGCGATGGCGCGCTCACCGAATATATCGCCGTCCCCTGGCAAAAGCTGCTCCTCGCCCCCGGCCTCTCCCCGCAGGAACTCTGCCTGGTCGAACCGCTCACCGTCGGCTTCCATGCAGCCGCCCGCGGCCGCGTCACCGCTACGGACACGGTCGCCGTCCTCGGCTGCGGCGCAGTCGGCCTCGGCGCCGTCGCCGGAGCCGCCGAGCGCGGCGCCCGCGTAATCGCCGTCGACCTCGACGATGCCAAGCTCGCCCTCGCCCGCCAAGCCGGCGCCACGCACACACTCAAGGGACTCGATTCGGCGCAGCTCAAGGATCTCACCAACGGTCTCGGTCCCGACGTAATCATCGAGGCGATCGGCCTGCCGCAGACCTTTCGGGCCGCCGTCGAAGAGGTCGCCTTCACCGGCCGGGTCGTCTACATCGGCTACGCCAAGGAGCCGGTTGCCTACGAAACCCGCCTGTTCGTGCAGAAGGAGCTCGATATCCTCGGCTCCCGCAATGCGCTCGTCGAAGACTTCGCCGCCGTCATCACCATGCTCGCCAAGCGAACCTTTCCGCTCAGCGCGCTGATCTCCCGCGTGGTCAGCCTGCCCGAAGCGCCCCAAGCGTTCGCCGATTGGGCCGCCAACCCCGCCGCGACGAGCAAGATTCTGGTAACGGTCAGCTAACTCACATCTGATACAGCATGTAGTAAACGACCACGCCTGTCACCGACACATACAGCCAGATCGGCATCGTCCAGCGCGCCAGCTTCTTATGCTGCGGAATGCGGTTCTTCAAACCCCGGAACAGGGTCAGGGGAGCCGCAATCGCGACGAAAACAGCCAGAATCGTATGGGTCAGCAGAATGGTGAAATACACCGTCCGGATTGGCCCTTCCTTCTGGAACTTTACCGACCCAACGTTGTAGTGATAGATCAAATAGGACACGAGAAAGATCGCCGAGATCGTAAAGGCCGCGAGCATTACCTTCTTGTGCGCCTCCCGCTTGCCATTCACAATCAACCACCAGCCAGTGGCCAGCAGGACCGCGGCGGTCCCATTCAATGTCGCGTTGAGTGCTGGAAGATCCCGTACGTCCATGTGCCTAGTTTTCCTTGGATATCTGTTCGATGTCGGCCATAAGCCGGTTGATGCTTTCCTCGCCTACGCTCGGGTAGCTGCCCCGGTAGCCGCGCTTGGCGTCCACCAGTAACAGCCGCGAACTGTGTTCTAATTTCCCGTCCACCATCCCAACCTGAAACACCGAGAAGGCCAGTTGGTGCAGCGCCGCTTCCGGCCCGGTGAGGAAGTGCCACCGCGCGGGGTCGGCCCCGAAGCGTTTGGCATAGGCCGCTAATACTTCGGGCGTATCGCGCTTCACGTCCACGGTGAAGGAGACCAGATTCACGGCCGTCTCCCGCTGCAATCGCTGCAGCAGCGTGCTCTGCCGTGGACACGTAGCCGTACAGGAGGTAAACATGAAGTTGGCCACCCAGATCTTCCCCGTCAGGCTGCTGCCCTGGAACCGCTGGCCGTTCTGGTCCGTCAAGGAAAACTCGGGCACCGTCGCCAGCACCGGCAGAGGAGGCTGCTTCGTGCATCCCACCAGGCCCACCGCCGCCAGCCAAACCCGCCGTGTCACTTCGTGCTCCGAATCGCCACCACCAGCGCCAACAACGTGCATCCGGCCAGCACTGCCGCGGCCACCCCGCCGTCCAACGCCCCTTCGACGAGAAACGACCGCACCAGGCTCTGCGCATAGTAGAGCGGATTCGCCTGCATCAACCAGCGCACCCACGCAAACGAGAGCACCGGGCTGAAGATCGCCCCCGAGAGCATCCACGCCGGCACCAGCAGCAGATTGATCACCGCATGAAATCCCTGCGTCGAACTCAGGCGCCACGCCACCCCATAGCTCACCAAGGTCAGCAGCAGGGCCGTCAGCAACAGCGCCCCTGCCGTCCCGGCCAACGCCACCGGATCGTGCCGCAACGACGTTCTGCAGCCAAGCCAGCGCCGCTGCCCCGCCAACCTTGCCCAGCACGATCGCCGCCCGGGGCGCCGGCGAAACCAGCACCGACAGCAGAAATCCCTCGCGCCGGTCTTCAATCAGCGACATCATCGAAAACATCGCCGAAAACATCACCGTCATCGTCAGCGCACCCGGGAAGAAGTATTCCAAATCCCCAAACCCGGAACCGACAACAATCCAAAACAGCAGCGGCGAGGCGACAAACCCGGCCACCCGTGCCCGCTCGCCCCAGACCCGCTGAAACTCCCGCCGCGTTAGCGCCCACACCGCCAGGCCGAAGTTCATAGCCGGGCTCCCGTGTTCCGGAAGAAAACGTCTTCGAGAGTCGGCTTCTGCACCGAAATCGTCTCAATCGCCCCCGGTAAGGCGTCCGCCGCCTGCGCCGCGAATCGCGCGCCCGACGCCGTCTCGAAACGAACCCAGTTCGATCCCACCGTCGGATTCAACTGCGGATACTGCGCCGCCACCCGCTCCGGCTCGCTCGTGCCAAACTCCACCACATCGCCGCCCACCTGCGCCTTCAGATCCGCCGGCGATCCACCCGTCACCACGCGGCCCTCATGCAGCAGCGTCAATCGATCGCAACGCTCCGCCTCATCGAGCAGATGCGTCGTCATCAACACGGTCAACTCGCGCTCCCGCCGCAGCTCTGTCAGCAGGTCCAGCCACTCCCTCCGCGCCGTCGGGTCCAGACCCGTCGTTGGCTCATCAAGCAGCAGCACCGCCGGTTCATGCAGTAGCGCCTTGGCGATCTCCACCCGGCGCGCCAACCCGCCGGACAATTGATGCACCGGTTCGTGTTCGCGTTCGTTCAGGTGAAACTGCCACAGCAACTTCTTCGTCCGCTCGGCCAGTACGGAGCCCGAAAGCCCATACAAGTTCCCCTGCGCCTCCATGTTCTGCGCAATGGTAAGCTTCCGGTCCAGGCTCTGGCTTTGGAAGACGACCCCAAGCTTCGGCCGGATCTTCGCCGCGTCCGTCTCTCCTGCAATCACGAACCGGCCGGATTCCGGTTGGAGCAACGTTGCGAGCACCCGAAACAGCGTCGACTTCCCGCCCCCATTCGGCCCCAGCACCCCATGCCACTCCCCCGCCCCCGCCACCAGCGAGGTTGACTGAAATCGACTCGACGGAAACCATTAGTGCGGCCGGTCAAGGATCAGCAGGCCAAACAGCACCGGCAGGTAAATCACCGACGCCAGCAAAACATTCCGCGCCCGCAGCAGGCTCCGGTCCTTCACCATCCGCGTGCAGTACCAGAAGAAAACGAACCCGCCAATCAGCGCGCCGCCGACGTACCAGTTGCCGGTCATCGAAAGGACACGGGGCAGTAGCGTCACCGGGATCAGCGCCAGAGAAAACAGCATCATCTGCCGTACCGTCGATTCGCCGTCCGGCTCAACAACCGGCAACATCCGAATGCCGCCGCGCTTGTAGTCTTCGCGATACATCCAGGCAATCGCGTAGAAGTGCGGAAACTGCCACAGGAACATGATCGCGAACAGCGCCCAGGCCTCCAGCGTCAACTGACCGCTCGCCGCGGCAAAGCCGATCAGCGGAGGCATCGCACCCGGCACCGCGCCAATCGTCGTCGAAATCGGCGTCCGCTGCTTCAACGGCGTATAGACGAACAGGTAGATACACTCGGTGATTAATCCCAGCGCCGCGGTGAGCCAATTGCACCCCAGCGAAAGCTGCAGATAGCCGGCACACGACAAAACGAACCCAAAAATCAGGGCGTTGCGCGGGGTGATCATGCCGGCGGGAATGGGCCGCTTTTCCGTCCGCCGCATCAAGCCATCGCTCTGATGCTCGTACCACTGGTTCAAGGCCGAAGTACCCGACGCGATCAACGCCGTACCCACCATGCAGTGGAACAACGTGAGCCAGTCCAGAACACCCTTGTGCCCGAAGTAGTAGCCGACGCCGGTCGTTACCAGGATCAACCACGTAATGCGCGGCTTTGTCAGTTCGTAATAACTTCTCAAGCCGCTACCGCCTCAGCAGGCCGGACATATCGATTCACTAAAAGGGCTAGCACCACACTCAATCCCATTGTAAGCCCACCCGTCACGATATGCGACACCGCGATGTGGGACACCCCCGCCACCGTCCCCGCCTCCTCCGCCGCAATGCGGTTCAAGTAGGCGTAAATGCCGAAGAAAAACTGCAGGAACGTCACCCCGAGCAACGCCCAGGACACCCGCTGCAACACTTTTCCGATCCCCGGCAGAATCATCACCGAAATGCCCGCAAACATGATCAAGGCACCCGCCAGCATTGCGCCAAACACGTGCAGCGAAATCCCAGTAAAGGCGTGCCGGTAAAGCGCCCCAAGGAACACCTGCATCAGAATCACGGGCGGCGCCCAACGCGCCAAACTCCGCAGCGGGGGCCGTCCGGAATCCTCCACCTCTGTGTCCGTCCCGGTCCACGCCATCACGGCCAGGAAGCACGCCATCGAGAGCAACACCGGCCCGATCACCTCATGCATCGCGGCCACGGCCGGGTTCGATTTCACCAGGCGGCCCGTCCCACCGCTCGCCAGAAACAACAAAACACTGAAATAAGCCACCCGGTGCCGCATCATCGCCGCCACCGCCAGCAGGAGAATCGCAAGCAATCCACTGGCGACCAAATGCGGCTTCCCGCCAAAAGGACCCGTTGCAATCACGCCCACCGACGCAGCCACAGTCAATACGCACAGGCGGAATACGGTTTGGTTCGCCATAATCTCCTACTTCCATGTTATCGCGAAACCGGAATCATTCCAGTCTGACGAGAATTTAGTACGGGCGAAACGAGAATTGCACCGAACGCTGTTCCCTCGCGCCGACGCTCACCGTTAGCGTCTTCGCTCCGAAACGCTCATGCACGGCTTCGATCTCATACTCCCCCGGCGGTACGCCCGCGAAAGTAAAGCTCCCATCCGCGCCCGTCACGGCGTAAAAGGGATGCTCTACGACGCTAACGAGCGCCTTCATCCATGGATGCATATTGCAGACGAAGGGGATCATTACCTCCGGGTTGGCGAACTGCTTCTTCAGCCGATCACCTTGGGGCGGTTGCGCGACGTTCCACTCTTCGTTGCGCCGCGTCAGCGGATGGACGTTGTGCATCATGGTGTCGGCATTGCCAATCTCGAGCGTTTGCCCCACCCGCAAGGCCACCACCCGCGGAGTGAACAGGCAGCCCTTTTGATCCAGCACCACGGGCGCGGCCGGCATCGGCCAATCCTTCACCGGTACCCCGGTCTTCAAGTGCACGAAGACATTCCGCAGGGTCCCGTTCCCGTTGATGATCACCTCGTCGGACTCGATCAGCATTGGATGTTGCTTGGCGCAGGCGGGGACGGCGTCCATCGAGATCGGCTTCAAAACCGGCTTGTCACCCTCGAAGGTTACCTGGCCCGCAATGGTTCCGGCGGGAGCCGCCACGGTCGCAGCCACCGGAGCCGGGGGCGCTTTTTGGGCCTCCGGCGCGGGGGCGTTGCCGCATCCAGCCAGGAACATGATCGCGGCCAATCCCAACCCGCAGCAGTTGCGCATACGGTGCCCATTGTAGCTGTTACACTCCGAAAATGAGAAGTTGGTTCGCCTTTCTGATCTGTGCTTCCACGGCCGCGGCACAACCCCGCCCGCTGACCCTCGACGATTTTGCCAAGTTCCAGGATGTCGGCGCGCCCCGCTGCGCCCCCGATGGCAAGTGGATCGCCTACACCTTGACCACCATCGATCCGGCGGCCGACAAGCGCGATACCGACGTCTGGATGGTCAGCATCGACGGCAAGGAAACCATCCGCGCGACCTCCTCCTCCGAGTCCGAGTCGGCGCCGCAATGGAGCCCGGACGGGAAGTACCTTTCGTTCCTGTCGAGCCGCCCCGGCAAGGCTAAAGGCGCCCAGGTTTGGGGCATCGACCGGCGCGGTGGCGAGGCGCAGCAGTTAACCGACGTGAAGGGCCGGCTCTCCGCCTATGAGTGGTCGCCCGACGGAAAGCGCCTGGCGCTGATCGTGAAGGAAGAGGAAGAACCCGCCCCGAAGGAAGGCGAAAAGAAGGACGAGAAGCCGAAGCCCATCGTCATCGATCGCTACGCCTACAAACGCGACGGCGCCGGCTATCTCTCCGGAGCCAAGAAAACCCGGGTCGTTATTTTCGACCTCGCGACGAAGAAGGCGGAAACTGTCACGACCGAGAACTTTGACGAAACGAACCCAACCTGGTCGCCCGACGGCAAATTCATCGCCTTCGTCAGCAACCGCACCCCGGACCCGGACCGGAACCGCAACACCGACATCTGGGTGGTGGAAGCCAAGGTCAACAGCGCCCCTCGCCGCTTGACCACCTTCGCCGGTTCCGACTCTCAGCCCGTCTGGTCCCCCGACAGCCAACTCATTGCCTACCTCCAAGGCAGCGACCATGGCATGGGCGAGTACACCATGAACCGGTTGGCTGTCGTCCGTGCCGCGGGCGGCGAATCGAGGCTGGTGACGGCTGGTTTTGACCGGGGCGTCGGCAGTCACCAGTTCACCCCGGACGGTAAGCAGATCGAGTTCCTGGCTATCGACGACATGAGCGTCTACCCCGCTCGGGTCCAGGTGGATGGTGGCGCCGTCGAACGCATGGTGGGCGGCAAACTGGCCGTATCGAGCCTCGACCGCGCCGGCGCCTGCGTCGCGGCCCTGGTCTCCACTAACGTAGCGCCTGCCGAAGTGCACGTCCTCGAAGGCGGCTCTCTCCGCAAACTCACCAAACACAACGACGAGCTGACGGCCCAAATGAAGCTCGCCCCCGCCGAAGAGGTCTCGTTTAAAGCCAAGGACGGCAACGAAGCCCACGGCTTGCTGCTGAAGCCCGTAAACTATGTGGCGGGCACGAAGGTGCCGCTCCTCCTCCGGATTCACGGAGGCCCGAACGCCCAGGACCAGCACTCCTGGAGCCTCGAACGCCAAATGTTCGCCGCCGCCGGTTATGCCGTCTTGAACGTGAACTACCGTGGCAGCAATGGCCGGGGCCAGCAGTACACGGTGTCCATCGCCGGCGACTGGGGCAACAAAGAGGTCCTCGACCTGCACGCCGGGGTCGACCATGTCATCAAGATGGGCATCGCCGATCCCGACAAGCTCGGCGTCGGCGGTTGGAGCTACGGCGGCATTCTGACCAACTATCTAATCGCCAGTGACAACCGCTTCAAGGCCGCCACCAGCGGCGCGGGCGTCGCCTTCCCGCTCGCCTTCTACGGGCACGACCAATACATCCACCAGTACGACAACGAGATTGGACCGCCCTGGAAGAAGGGCCTCGAGCCCTGGATCAAGATCTCCTATCCGTTCCTCCACGCCGATCGGATCAAAACCCCCACCCTGTTCCTCTGCGGCGATAAGGACTTCAACGTGCCACTCCTGGGCAGCGAACAGATGTACCAAGCCCTTCGCAACGTCGGTACGCCCTCACAGCTAGTCATCTACCCCGGCGAAAACCACGGCATCGCCCGGCCCAGCTTTCAGCGGGACCGCATGCAGCGCTACCTCGACTGGTACGGCAAATACCTCGGCTCGCAGGCCAAGAGCAGCGACTAGAAGGTGTAGGAAAGTCCGATCAGCGGGGTGATCTGATCCCTCAGGCCGTTATCGTCCAAGGCGAACAGCAAATTGAACGACACAAGCAGCGAGGCAATCGGGTTCACTTTGAAACCGGTCGCCAGACTGTTTTGCTGAAACGAGGTGTCCGTAATCGCGATTTGCGGAAACACGGAGCCATTGGCGGCGCGATACGACGTCAGCGAAACGCGCTTTGCATTCAATTGCCGTTGTCCCATGTAGTCAATGGCCAGGGTGAACTTTTTCGTCACCCCATAGTCGAAGCCCAGCACATACTGCACCTGGTCCGGCAAATCCCCCGTCGCGCCCGTTTGAATGTTCCCCGCCAGAATGCTCTTCCCGTTCCATTGATAAGCCGCGTTCACGTGCGGCGAAAAGTTCCCCTTTCGAAACGAGAGCGCCAGAAATGGGCGGAACCCGTACGCGCCGGAGCCGAGAAAGTCATAGACATCCCCAGTCGGCATGCGGGCGTCGAGGCCAACTGCCAAGCCACCGTTTTTGAACTGCAGCGCGGTAGCCTTGGCGCGCACGACGACGTCGCCGAGGCCGCTCGCACTGCCCGACCGCGCAAAGGTCCTCTCGGTCCGGTCGCCGAAGGGCGTATCGAAATAGTGGACGTCCGGTTCGCTGGCGGTGCCGATGCGCTGGATCTTGGCGTCGCTCACCGCCTCCAGGCGGGCCGAGTTGAACGGCAGAGCGACCGAGATATCGAAGCGGTCGGTCAAGCCATACGTGAAGAAGGCGGCCTGTTGGCCGAACTTCACATCGAACGAGTTATTCGTCGTAATGACGTCCTTAACGTAATTCGGGTCTCCGGTCGGCTGATGTTGAAACACCGACGGGACTCGCTTCAAACTGATGCCGTCCAACTTGTCAAAACTGAAGTTCTGATAGCTGAAGCCCACGAAAAACTTGTTCTTGCCGAGCGTTTCGGCCCGCTCGGCGTAGATGGGTCCGAAGCTTTGCGTGCTTTGCGAGTAGACGCCCAGGCTCTTATCGAAGCTGAAGACAAAGCCAGAGGCCGGCGAAGGGATCGGCAGCGAGCTCAGTTGACTGACCAGCGAAGTGCTGAACGGCCCAAAGTTCGATTGCAGAGCGCTGGTAAAGTGCGCCGCATGATCAGCGTTGGGCAGCACGATGCCACTGTTGCCGAACAGGTTAGGAATCAGATACGCCAACTTGCCGGAACCGGCGGCGTTTCCCGTCAACTCGCCATCGTGGGCCGCCAACGGACATAAAGCAAGCATCAAAACGCAGACTGTCTTCACCATGGTCTCCATCGACGGACGCGCGGAGAAACGTTAGCGGATCGTGTCAATCACCCATCCGTTGTTCCCGCGGCTCAAAGTAACGACGACTTGTTGCTTCACCGGCGGGGGTGCGCTGCGGTCCATCCGCATCTCCACCCGCATTTCACAGGGCACTGTCGCATTGGCTCCCGTAATCTCCGGTTCCTGGCGGGGAACCAGAGCCATTTCCAGGCTCTTTGCCATCCGGAAGCTTTGCTCGATGGTCCTCAATTCCTGCGCCGTCAAGGACGGACGCGCAGCCTTCACCCCGTCCAGATTCTTCTCGCTGTACGCCTTACTGTAGCGGCTTAACACGGCCAGGATGCCGTCCTTTCGGGACGCCTGCTCAGCCGCATCCAGCGCCTGCAGCGTCTGTGCCGCCGTCGAGTGCCCGGGATAGCGGCCCAGAAACTGTCGCAAGGCCGCGGCGTTGGGCTGCGGCCCCAACTGGGTCCACTCCACTTCCTCCAAACGCGCGGCCGCCAACTTGGCCAGCGGATCGCCCGGAAACCGCTGCAGAAACGAGCGCAGCGCCTCGGCATCGCGGCTGCTGGCCAATTGCTCCCATTCGAGTTCTTGGGGAGGCCGGGGCCGGAACGCGAACGTCTTCACCAAGGTTGACATTTCGGCGGGAGACTGTGTCCCGGCGGTCATCATCGAGACCCGCTGCTTCACGCTCCGGCTCATGCCATCGAGACTGGTCCATGGCCGTTCGAACTCGTCTAACCAAGCTTGGGTGAAGTAGCTCACGGCCCGGCCCCCCGGATCTTTCGCGTTCTGGCCGGGCAGACTCGAGAAGACCAGCAGCATTTCGGGAGTCCGCAGGTCCAACAGGGCCAGCCCGGGCTCGCCGAAGTGGCGGCTCAATAAAGGTGGGAGCGGCGCGGCCTCGATCAAAATCACCCCCGGCCCCGGCTTTTTCCCTTCCACAAATCTTTCGAGGCGCTTCAGCGAATAGGCCGAAAACTCCACCGGATCCGCGCCGCCCGCCTCAAAACTCAGCGGCAGCAGATAGCTTTCGCCCTTGTCCTGCACGGCGTACCCGGAGTAATAGATCAACGCCGGTTCAGCGGGAGCCAGCGACTTCACGAACGCATCCACGCCCCGGGCCAGCGCGTCAATCTCCACGTCCTGAATCAGGGTGACAGCCAGTCCCAACCCGGCCAACTTCTGCGCCATCGCCCGCGCATCACTACCCGCCACCACAACGGGCGGCAGCTTTTTGTACGCAGCGTTACTGATCACCAGCGCCTTGCCTTTGGGAACGGCGGGCGCCTGCCCGAACAACGTCAGAGCGAAGAGCCCGATAAGCAGCCGGATGCTGGTCAATTCTGCAACTCCCTCCACATGATCGAAAATCCCGGCAAGGGCGTGGCGCCGGCGTTTGTCACCACCAGCCGGAATCCGTTTTCGGAGCGCGGCTGCTGCAACACCTTTACATCGGCAGGAGACACCTCAACCTGTAGAGGGATTCCCGGAGGCAAACCGCTCCCTCCGATACTCCCCTTCCGAACGCGGTTCCGAACCAGCACCAGCCTCTCCCCAGGTCCAAACGACCCCGACCACGAGAAGCGGCCCTCCGGCGGGCCATGATAGCTGGCCGCCGGGGAGTCTGGCCCGGGGTCCGGCGGCTCGGCCGGGCGGGTCTCGGGAGCCGGAAGTGGCGCCGTCGCGGCCACTTGGGCGGGGGGCAACGACTTTTGCGCCGCCGGCGGAGGATCGGCCGGCTTGGGGTCAGACTTGGGCGCTTCGACGATCGGCGCTGTCACCGTTGGAGCGGGAGCAGCAGCGGCGGGATCGGCCGCCACCGCCGGCTGCGGGCTTGGGGCCGGAGGGGCGCCGGTCCCACGAAAAAACACGAACCCGGCCAGCGCGATCCCCAATCCGATCGCCATTCCGCCTTTGACAATCGCGCCGTAGGAACGTGACGAAGGGGCGGCCTCCGGCGGAGGCGCGGCCGGCAACCTGGGCGGCATCGGCGCGGGCGACTCTTTTCGCAACACCGCCGCGGCCAGCGCATCGGCGAATTCGACGCAGGTGGCGAATCGCTGATCGGGTTGTTTGGCCAAAGCGCGCAGCAGGACATCCGACCCCGGCCGCGGCACCTCGGCCGACACGGTTTCGGGGTCGGGCGGGTCCACACTAAGAATCTGGTGAATCAATCCAGGCAGGGAGTCGCTCGAAAACGGCTGCTTGCCCGTCAACAGCTCATATGCAATGACGGCGAGGGAAAACTGATCGCTGCGGCCGTCCACATTTTTCGCCAGAATCTGCTCTGGCGACATATAACTGGGGGTGCCGACGGCGGCGCCCGTCGCGGACATTGAATTTTGGCTCACGATTTTCGCCACGCCGAAATCGGCGATTTTGGCGACACCGGCGTCGGTTACCAGGATATTGGCGGGCTTAATGTCGCGATGAATAATTCCGTTCTGATGCGCAAAATCGAGCGCCTCGGCAATCTGGCGCACTAGGCCCAGCCGCTTTGCCGTCTCAAGCGGCTCGGCGGCTCCCAACACATCGCGGAGCGACCGCCCGGGAACGAACTCCATCACGATGTACGTAACGGCCTCTTCCTCTGCCAGTTCGTAGACGGTGACGATCCCGGGATGGTTGAGCGAGCCGGCCGATTGGGCTTCCCGCGATAACCGCTCATACAACTGCTGTCCCCCGGCAAAGCTCCGCAGCTCATGCGTCGGAATCGTTTTGATCGCCACAATGCGGTTGATCTTCGGATCGCGCGCTTTATAGACGACGCCAAACCCGCCACGGCCGAGTTCTCCCAAAATACTATACCGGCCTATTTGCTCCATCAGAAAGTACTAGGATATCCGAGATTCGCGCATTCCGTGCCGGTCTCGGTAATTTCCCCTAGCCGGTTTGTACACGGACAACACCTGGCTTAGGTGTTAGGAGTAGCAAAACGAAAAAGCACACACGCCTCCAGTGTCATTCACAACCGTGTCACACGATTCCATCACAAAAATTAACCCAAAGTTTTTGAAACTTTTTTCGATGTGGCTCTCTTTTCTTCACTTTATAGTTTTTTCGCTTGACGGTGCCCCCTCCCGGGCTTACCATTGGAGTACGCTCTGGTTGAGCGGCCTTAACAACTCACGGAAGGTGTAATATGGGTCCCTGCACGACCTTTCACATCGGCGATAAAGTGGTTTACCCAAACCACGGTGTTGGAACGATCGAAAACATCAGCACCCGCTCGTTCGGTGCGCAGTCAGAACGCTTTTATCTGCTGCGGCTGACATATAACAGCCTCACCGTTATGGTTCCTTTCAGCCACGTCTCGGACGTGGGTCTCCGGAAAGTAACAAAAACGACTGAGGCCAACCGTGTTCTGGCCTTCCTTTCGACTGTCGACCGCAAACGGACACAGGACTGGAAGGATCGCTTTAAAGAGAACTCCGAGAAGATGCGCGTGGGCGGCCTGTCGGGCGTCTCCGAAGTCTTCAAGGAACTTGTCATGCTCCAGACCGGCAAACCGCTCTCCTTCCGCGAGAAGAAGATGCTCGACTGCGCCCGGCGAATGCTCATCACCGAAATCTCCATCGCACGCAATATGTCTGAGAAATGCGCCATCGAACTGCTTTCAAAGACCTTAGCCAAGGCCAACCTGCCGATGCCCGAAGCGATGTAACCTGTCTTCGTGAAGATCACGAAGATTGAAACCCTCCGCCTTACCCGTGGCGTTACCGTACACGCCGGCCCTATACAATGGCTCTGGGTCCGCATACATACTGATAACGGCCTCTTCGGCCTCGGGGAAACCTACCCCCACCCCGCCGCCGAAGAGGCCGTTTTGCATTCCAGCCTCGCGCCGCGCCTGCTCGGCCAGGATCCCTCGCGAATCGACCGCCTTTGGGCGTCCATGTTTGACGCCATTTCCTACTCTGGCTGGGCCGGCGCCGAGATGCGCGCCATCTCGGCCGTCGATATGGCGCTCTGGGACCTCGCCGGCAAAGTCGCCAACCAGCCGGTATACCAGTTGCTCGGCGGGGCCTCGCGCGACCGTATCCGCACCTATAACACCTGCTACGACCATCTCAGCTTCCTCACCGAACCCGTCGAACTCGCCGCCAGCCTGCTCGAATCCGGCATCTCCGCCATGAAAATCTGGCCCATGGACCCCATCGCCAAGGAGACCGGCGGGCACTCCCTCTCCGCCGAACAACTACGCCGCGGTCTAGAACCGTTACGCCTTATCAAGAAGGAGTTCGGCGATCGGATGGACGTGGCGATGGAATTTCACGGCTACTGGAACCTACCATGCGCCATCCGGATCGCGCGGGCCTGCGAGGAGTACGAGCCGATGTGGCTCGAGGAGATGCTGCCGCAGGACAATCTGGCCGCCTACCGTGAGTTGGCGTCGGCTACCCGGCTGCCGCTGACGATCTCGGAACGGCTGATGACGCGGTGGCAATACCGCGAGCTTTTCGAAAACCGGGCCGCCCGCACCGTAATGCCGGATATCTCCTGGGTCGGTGGAATCTCGGAAGCCCGGAAGATCGCGAATATGGCCGAGACCTGGTATCTCCCAGCGGCACCCCACAACTGTGGCGGACCCGTATTGCACGCCGCTTCCCTGCATCTGGCCGCCAACCTCACAAATTTGCAAATTGTCGAATCGGTACGCCGCCATTACGCCGATGAGTATCGGGAGTCGGTGGGGGAACTGCCCCGCCCCCGGGATGGCTTCTTCGACCTGCCCGCAGGCCCGGGACTAGGGATCGATCTCAATCCAGCGTTGTTTCATCGGCCCGATGCGATTCGTCGCGAGACCACCGCGTAGGCGAAACCCCCTATGGAACTAGAGGGAAAAGCACCGATTGGTGGGTAAATTCAGGGATTTGCTGCGTAGTATTGCGGGTGCGATTTGCCTACCATGGGGATGTCTCTTGCTCCCCTTGCCGGTATGCGCTGTCAGTTCTGCCAACAACCGATCTCGCTGCTCCGCCGCCTGAGCGACCCCGAGTTTTGCTCGGCCAAGCACCGGGAGCAGTACGATCAGCAGCAGGCCGCCCTGGCCATTGCCCGGCTTCAGCCGATCGCTCGCCAGACGGGGGGACGACCCCGGCCGGCGGCCGAGACCACCGCTGCGGTGGCGGTGCTGGAACCGGACGATTCCCGGAGTACGGCGGCGCTCGCGGGCGCGCTGCCTTGCCCGCCCAGACAATCCCGGAGCTATTGGTGCTTCGCCCTGCCGGCCGATCCGATCGCCCCGCCCGTCGGGGTGATGCTGCGGGAACCCCCGGCCCGGTGGTCGCAGGTCGAGCCCGGTTGGGCCACTTCCGTCGTGGCCATGTGGCCGGTGAACCAGCACCGCCGCCCGGAACCCGGAGCGCCGGTTTCCCCGTCACAATTCTTCTTCGCGTTGCCCGCCTCCCCATTGCATCCCTTGCCCTGGGTTGGAACAGAGACGCCCACCATCCCCGCCGCCATCGAGTCGTTGATCCCGCTGAGCATTCTGCCGACATGGAGCCTGCCGCATCGCCGCCAGGACGATCCGGCGTCCCATCCTTTTCCGCTCGACCAGCGCCTTCCTTTCCTTTCGGGATCGGGCCGCGCGAATCTGGCCGCCGCACCCGCCGTGGATCCTACCCCGTTGGTAGCGCGGAGGCCGATACTTGTCTCTGCCTGTCCCCCAGCCGCAGCCATCGCTTTCGCCAGCCAAGGCGCCTGGGCTTGGGCCGGCACCGTGCCGTTCGCAACCGGCGCGCTGACAGGGGAATGGCAAGGCTACCTCCACCGGATGGAGAGTCAGCTGATCCTGATCGCCGAGCAGGCCGGGCTATGCAGTCGAGTCCCTGGCCGGTTGATCGCCCCGAAAATCGCGACGTTAGCCTGGCCCTCGGCGGCTGCGGAACTTCCCTTTCAACCAAGCGGTTCTGTACCGGGCGAGGTTGGGACCTTCGCAGCGCCAAAGCTTCGCTGGTGCGCCAACCAACCGGATCCCGGCCCCGCAGCCCGGCCGCTGGCCATCCTGCCGGGCGGAGCCAGCGAGGCGGCTTCGGCCAGCGCTCCGGGGCTCCAATGGCCCTACCCCCCGGAGCCACCGGTCGGCCGCCTGCCGCTAGGAAAGTTGGCGACTCCGGTCGCCGCGCCGGAAACGGCGGGAGCAGTCCCGTCAACGGTGGGCGCCGCGCAGCCCGCCAGAATCGTCTCCTACTGCTGGCCCGGGAGCGCTTTGGTTTTGCCTGGGCTCGCGCTGAGCCATCGGCTGGCGGCACCGCCCGAGCCGGTGGCGCTCGCGGCGCCGCCGGTAGCCAGCGAACCAGAAGCCGTGTTGGGCGAAGCGGCCATCGCCTGGTCTCTTCCTTTGGCGGTGGCGGGGGCATCGGACTTTGGTCTGGCGGGGGCGATGCGGTTGCTTCCTCCTGCGCTGCACGAGCCCACGGCGAAGGCCGGCGGGGAGTTGCATCCTTATCCCGCGGTGCCCAGCGTGATCGTTCCGGCTTCCGCCGGCACGGGCAGAACGCCGTCGTCCACGCGTCCCCAAACTCTGTTCTCCCTGGCGCATCTCTTTCCGGCGCGCCGCGATCAGGTTTCCCGCGACACCCGGCTCGATCCTTGCGCCTGGCGGGGGAAACCGGTGTTCCCGCCGACGCGGCTCCCCCGGATATCGCTGCAGGAACGGAACGCCACGCGCCCCAGCGCCCTCAAAGAGGTGCGGCAGGTCCTGCAGCAGCAGACCATCGACCGGGCGAAGCGGTTCTGGAAGCTGGCCCCTGCTGACCTGAAATGGCTCGCGCTGGCGCTGCCTTTGATTCTGGCCGTCTGGCTCTGGCCCAAAAAAGCCGTTAGTGTCACCGTTCCCTCTCCCGTTGGTCTCGTTAAAACGGCAGCCAAGTCAGCCGCTGGAGGCAGTTACCTCGAAAAGGTATTCCAATCCAACATGAACCTGGGGGGCTTCGAGGAGCGGATCGCCAGCCGGTCCAGCATTCATCTCGAAGAGGACTTTAGCGCGGGCCTGGGTCTGTGGGAAGGTGAGGGCAACTGGGCGCGATCCTGGTACTACGACAAGAGCGGCGTGGCACGGCCGGGGCGGATGGCGATCTACCAGCCATCGATCCCGATGGAAGACTACCAGTTGCTGTTGACCGCCGCCGTCGAGCGCCGGTCCATCTCCTGGATGGTCCGGGCCTC
>LNFE01000133.1 GCA_001464575.1 Acidobacteria bacterium Ga0077553
CGGTTTGTGACTTATACGGCGAAGTTGCTGAGACCAGAGTTTCCGGGATTCCGAAAAGCTGGAGCACGTAGCACCAACTCGCCCCCTCAACCGACCACGTCGCATCGCGGCTTGGACATCAGCGCGAGACCATGTACCGAGAGAACATCGTCCGATGGTGATACACTTTTCCGCATGTCGCTGCCCAACCTCTCGGGTTGCGCACTATTTCTGTTGCTCTCGTATGGCTGTGTCGGACAGGAGATTCCCAGTGCTCCTGATCACGAAGAAACGAGCATCCGCGCTGTTGTGGATGACTACCTACGCGCACGGCGACAAGGAGACGCGGGCGCTGTAAAGGCACTTATTATTCCCGGTGCGAGAGGAGCGTCCGCCGGCGGCACAGGGAATGGGGAACTCGCAGTTCTTCGATCGGCCTCAGCGCGGCAGGGCAGGGCTAGCTTTCTGCGACGAATCCAAGTGTTGAGCCCGACAGTTGCTACGGCGGTGGGAATTTGGCGAGAATTCGACGTTACGGCGCCATTTGATGCTGGGAGATTTCAATACACCCTTCTTAGAACGGGCGAGGGATGGAAGATCGTGCATTCCCACGAAGCTTTTTTGCCGGTCCCCGCAGAGCATCAGATCGCAGTTCTCGTTCCAGACCCGGTCAATTCCGTTGGCTCTGATGGCTAGATCACTCTCTTCGATGGTCACGACACAGATGCTTGGACGCCTGCCTCGGTGGGAGCGAAAATCAGCGATGCTTGGCGAATTGAGGATGGATCGCTGATTCCGATGCCCAAAGGCACTCGCTCCGGACTGCTTACACGGCGCCGGTATCTCTCGTATGAGTTGCGGTTCGAATGGGCGGCAGCGACCGAGTCTAACTCGGGGGTGAAATATCGCCTCCTCACGTTTGACCGCCTAGGTGGCCGATCTGCTGAGCCACTTGGCCCGGAATACCAGATCGCCGATGATAATGGCGATCCCGGCGCCAAGGTCGATGCACGGCAACGCAGCGGCGCTCTGTACTCAGTGATTCCAGTCGAGAAACCGGCCGCCAAGCCGTTAGGTGAATGGAATGAGCGTCGCATTGTCGTGACGGGTTGCAGGAATCAGAAGTTGTCTGGCAGGCTTTGTCTATGGCTTTCGTGCTACTGCTTAGTCTGTGTCTCACGGCAGCACTTGCCGGAGCAGAAGTGATCGGCCACCCGGTCGAGGGCACCGGGTTTCAACGGCATTCCGTGGACGGTGGAAACGTCACGTTTTACCTCTCGACGCGGGTGGCGAGCCGGCCCCGGCCGATCATCCTGGTTGTCCAAGGCACCGGATGCGCATCGCCATTCGCTAGGGAAGGCGACAGGATCGTAAGTGGCCTGCAATCGTTGGTCCACGAGGCGGCCGGCGAGAGGGCCGTCGTCATGGCTGTCGAGAAACCAGGGGTTGCCTTCCTGGACAACCCGGAAAGGCCGGGCGACGCCAAGGGTTGCCGGCCGGAGTTTGCGCGGCGATACTCGCTCGATGAATGGTGCCGGACCTTGGCGAGAGCGCTCACGGTGGCACGCAGGTTGCCGGGCGTTGACCCCTCTCGAACGCTGCTGATTGGGCACTCGGAAGGGGCAATTGTGGCGGTCCGGCTATCGAACATCGTTCCGTTCGCAACCCATGTGGCGGCGCTGTCGGGAGGAGGCCCGGTTTACCTGTTCCACATGGCGGAGTTCTTCCGCAAAAAAGGTCTCGACCCCGAGAAGGAACTCTACCCGTGCTGGAGTGAGGTTCTGAAAGACCCGGAGAGCACGAGCCGATTCTGCTGGGGCCAATCCTTTCGACAGTGGTCCAGCTTCATGCGGACGTCCATGGTTCGGGAGGCTCTTGCTTCGAAAAGTGCCCTCTACTTCGGTCATGGAACCGATGACGAGCAGAACCCGTTCAGCGCGTTTGATGTCCTGCGGGCGGAACTGGCCGCGAAGGGCCGAAAGGCGGTCTTCGACCGGGTTTCAGGAGCAGATCATGGTTTCGACTTGGCGGGGCAGCGGGCGCCTGCTGGGTTTGCCGCAATCTTCAGAAGGGTCCTGGAATGGTTCGGCCTAACGTAGGGCGGAGCCGATCGGCGGTGATGCTATAGCGTTTACCCACCATACTTCTGTCGTCTCGCGACTAGTTAATCCCTTACCGCCCTAAGCTGCAAACAAAGGGTTGTTGCTTGGGAGAATCCTGTTCCTCAGGCATCCGCTTGAAGATGCTTTGAACATAGCCTCCCGTCGGCCGCAATCACCTGCTCCCCTGGGGCGTCGAAGAGCTCTCTGGTCCCCCAGCTTCCGACGGGGCCCCGGGTAGTTGGAAACGCGACCAGGCCGAAAGTTGTGGTATCACGACACCATGTACAACCCGGTTCCAGATGGAATCGCGACATCTGTACGATGGGTCCACTACGCGGAGGCCGCTCCACCCAAGCAACTGGCTGGACTCGTCCACTGTTTCTGGGAACTGCGTACGCTCGCGGTCCTGTCTGAAGACTTTCGCTACCATGCCTTGCCTGACGCTTGCGTGAATCTCCTTCTCAATCAGACCGACACCGAGATCGCGGGCATCACGGCGCTCAACACCGCGTCGACGGTGCTCAACCTTGGCACCTCCTTCCACTACGTCGGGGTCCAGCTGTTTCCAGGCGTCTGGCAGGGAGACCGCGGCGAGATGGTCGGCTCTTATGTCGGAACGCCATATCGGGGGAAGGTACCGCTCGTTCCAACGAGCGAGCGCATTGCCGGCCTCGCGTTCGAGGAGAAGGTTCCACTGCTTGTGGAACTGGTGGAGTGGTGCATCGCCCAGGGGCACATCGTACCCAACATCGTCACGGCACGCATTCTTGCGCACCTCGACGGCATACGCTCGGTCGAGGACATGGCACAACTCGTGGGCATCTCTCCGCGCCATCTACAGCGCACCCTGAAAAGAGCCACGGGATTCACGCCCCACAACTTACTCAAAGTCCTGCGACTGCAACAATCGTTTCGAAAGCACCACCTCGATCTCTACGCCGACCAGGCGCACTTCATCCACGAATTCCGCCGGGCCACGGGATACACACCGGGGAAGTACCGGAAACAATTCGGTGTCTGATTTATACAAGACCGACGCGGCACTGGCTGGCTATTCTGAATCTGCCACGCCAAACAGGCAAACCACACAGGCAGACCAAACAGGAGATAAACATGGACAAATCGAACGCCATTGGATGGTTCGATCTTTACGTGGAGGATTTGGAACGAGCCGCCACCTTCTACGAGTCGGTACTTCAACTGAAGCTCCCGGTGATGGGCGATCCGACGGGTGAGACCGTCATGCGTGCATTTCCGGCCGACATGACCGTTTACGGGGCTTCGGGCGCGCTGGTGAAGTCGCCCCACGGGCGTCCAGGGATTGGCGGCAGCTTGCTGTACTTCAGTGTCGACGACTGCGCGATCGCCTCAGCGCGGGTGGCTTCCGCCAACGGTATCGTGGTGCGCGAGAAGTTCTCGATTGGGGATTTCGGCTGGGTCGCACTGTGCCAGGACACTGAAGGCAATCTGTTCGGCCTTAACTCGAGGCATTGAGAGACTAGCTGCTGGCGGGACCGACCGGACCGAGCACAGTACAACGCCGGTAGAAGAGGATTGCCCTTCCCCGCGGCGAAATATGTTCGTCGGAAAAGTCGAAGGTTTCTCCTATGGGCGCGAAGCCGTGGAGCGCCCAAAACGACCGTTCTCGATCCGTATCGAACGCACTCAGAAACAAGTGCACCACACCCGCCGCTGCTGCGCGGTTAAGGCTGTGTTCAAGCAGCTTGCGGAAGACACCGCATCCTCGGAACTGTGCGTACACGATACCCTTTGTTAACTCAGCAGCGATACCTTCGAAGGAATACTCGTTTGGCATGAACGGACCGGACGGTAGCTTCCGATGGCATTCCGCCAAGACTAAACGAATTGCTCCAGCGAACTCGGTCGCTTTGAAGCATCCGAGTTGTATTGCGTCACGGTCGAATTGGTCCCGCAGGTTCTCTGGCAGGGAAACAGGGTGATTTGTCCATCCCAATTCTTCATGCATCGCTTTCATGCGGAGCGGTAGGTACCATTGCGTAACCTCCGCCTCCGTGAGTTCGCGAACAATGTCATTCATATCAAGATCCACTCTGAGCGTTGATGATCCGTTCCGAACCGTCGGTGACCCTCCGGGACACCCCCAAAGCCGCCATTTGCGAGCGGCCAGGGTCACGCAGTTTATACCGTACCGGAGGGAACTCCAGCAATGCAAAACGAACCTGAAGTTAATTAAAGATCCTGGCGGTGGCGCTATATCAATCCTGCCGAGACGGACGATCGTGCTCTCCAAGAACGGAACCTGAGCGCCGCTCGCGGTACTGACTCGGCAGGGTGGTGGCTTACCGCTCCAGAAAGGCAGGGTAGAGAAGTCCGCCTTGTGGGCGGGAGAGATCTTAGCCTGCGGGATCGCAGGTAATATCTCAACCATTCCTAGCGCCGAAGCGCTCCCTCTAGCTCAGACTCATTAGACCGCCGCTTGAGATGCGCTCCGTGGATGGCCTCAGGCGAGCTGCGTCGACCGGGCCAGCGCCGACCGCGCGACCGGCAACGAACGCCGACGCAGGTCTATCCTCATGGGCAGCATCCAGTCCCCGGGCCGGAGCCGGGCAATTGGTTCGTGGCCGGTTCCCGCTTGAAAAAGATCAGGCTCCAAAGCGGTCCGAAAACGAACCAGAAGAACGCCGTACCCAGGGCCGTGCGATACCAGCTTTCCAAAGACTGCTTCTGGTCGGGCCGATCTAGCGAGGCGATGAGGGCGAACAGGAGTACATGGATGACCGCGACGGCCAGGAGGCAGCGGGCCCAGACTGCCAATTCGTGGCGTACGTCGGCCCATCCCCACAAAGGCGGGGCAATCTGGCGCGGAGCGCCACCAAATCTCTCCGCGAAGCGCTGATCTGCCCAACGGATGACGGTCGAGCCGAACGCCACCGTGAACCCGATATAGACCGTCGCCAGACCATGCGCCATGGTGGCGCTCGCACCCCGGCGCAAGTCCAGGACCGTTAAGGCGAGCAGAGCAAGGTCAATCAGAGGCATGGAGAGCAGACAGAACCAACTGGCCCGGCCCCAACGGAAGATGTAGCGGAACACCAGTCCGGAACCCAGCAAAAGCCAGAAGCCGGCCTCGCAGGCCAAAATCATTGAGTAGACTGCGTTTTCCCCGAGCGTAACCGCTTCCCCTAAATGCCTGCTATCGAACAGCGTTGTGAACTTCCAAGGATACGGATTCGAGCAGCTGGAAGTTCCCGCGAACGTAGCGGAAGGCGCGGTCCCTCGGAAGGAGGGCGCCCAAGCTAGATCAACCCAAGGCCGTGTGTTATTCTCTGGCGGATAGCTTGTTGTGAACGATGGGAGGCGGTGCCATGGAGATGCAGATCATGCCTCCGCCGGGGAGGTTGCGCGGGCAGGTGCCGGCTTTGTGGGTCCTGCGCGGCCGGCCGGTGGGGCGATACCAAGGGCTGCCGAAACCGTACGCCGAGCTAATTGTGAGTCTGGCAGGGAGCCACTGCTGGTACAGCGAACCGGGGGCGGCGGCGGTGCGATTTGAGGAGGGCTGGTTGACGCCGCTGCAGGCGGCGCCGCGGTATGCGGAGACGGCCGGGGAGTTGCATCTGGTCGGCGCGCGGCTGGAGCCGGCGGCGTGCGCTCAGCTATTTGGCGTGGCGGCGCAGAGAGGACTTGGCTATCCGATTCCGCTGGCGGCGCTGATGGGCGGTGAGGTGCGGCGACTGCGCGAGCAATTGCAGGAGGCGCACACGGCGCGGCGGAAGATGGAGACGCTGGCGGGGTGGATCGGCGAACGCTTGCGGCCGGACACGGGGCGGTGTCCCTTGCCGGAGCGGGCCCGGTTAGCGGCGCTGCACTGGCGGGTGGATGCGCTGGCCGAGGAGTTGAGCCTATCGCCACGGGGATTGCGGAAGCGCTTTGCGGTGGAGTTGGGGCTGTCGCCCAAGTTATGGCTGCAATTGGGTCGCTTCGACGCGGCGCTGCGGGGGGTGGGGAGCGCCGGGGGGCTGGCGGAACTGGCAGCGCGGCACGGGTATGCCGATCAGGCGCACATGAACAGCGAGTTCCGGCGGTTCTGTGGTCAGGCACCGGGAGAGTATCTCCGGCTCCGCCAGGAGGGGGCGGCACCAGCGGCGGCGCCCCATTTTGTGCCGAAAGTGCGGTGAGTGCCGAAATTTCCAAGCCAGGCGTTGGGATGGGGTGCGATACCAGAGTGACAAGGAGAGGATTTCGGCATGGAGCATTCAATGATTCGTAAGGTGGGGGCGGTGGTGGCGGGCGTCGTGGTGGCGGGAGTGGTGATTGGCCTGGCGGAAACGGCGGCGCATGGCGCCTTGAGCGGCGATGGGGTGTTTGCCGTGGTGTGCGGGGCGCAGGGTTTGGGGGCAGCGGTGGGTGGCGGGTTGGCGGCGAAGCTGGGGGGCAGTGGGGTGTTGGGGTGGGTGGTGGCGGCAGTTCTGCTGGGGCTGTCGCTGATGAATGTGTTCAGCTTTGCGCATCCGGTTTGGTTTGTACCGGTGGTGGTGGTGGCTTTGGGCGCAGGGGGGCGGCTGGGCATTGCCTTGGCCACGCGGCGGAGAGCATAAGCTCCGGGGATCAACGATTCCCATATAGTAGCGGGATGCCATTCTCGAACGGGTGGAAGGATGCCAAGCGGCGCGATGGCTCGGGGATCTGCGGTAACTTTGGGGTTACCCGATGGGTGTGACCCGGCCGATTCACCCCGCTTTTCTCGTGCACCTGGAGCGCAAGGATCCGGCACTGATCGAACTCTTTTTGGATGCGCGGCAGTTCCTGCTCGACCTGCATCCGGGCGCTAACGAACTGCTGTATCGAACGCATGCGCTGACTGCCGTGTTTTCGCTTTCTGACCGGCTGGGCGACGCCTTCTGCATGCTGCCGATCTATACGAACCACTTCAATCTTGGGTTTAACCGGGGGAGCCGGCTGCCGGACCCGCACCAGTTGTTGACAGGAACGGGGAGCTTGATTCGTCATATCGATGTCGCGGCGCCGGCGGACTATCGGAACGGGCGAGTCGAGGCGCTGGTGCGATCGGCGATCGCGTTCGCGATGGGGGACATGGACAAGCCCAGCAAGGCTGTCGGTTTGACCGTATCCAAGATCGGGAAGAAGAAGTAGCGGGACTGGCAGGTTGCCCGGTTGGGGCGAAGGTCCGACGCGCGCCGGGAGAAAATCCCAAGCTTCCTCTCAGGGGGCGATGGCAGTTGCCGACGGGCTGTGGCGGCGGCGAAAAAAAGTTTGCGCTGGTGAGGGTGAGGGGGATGTTCCGTCGCATACAGGCTCGGGCGGACTTGCGGACGACCGCGAGCGCCATTGCGAAGGAGTAATTCCATGAAGTTTCTTTCCCGTTTGGCTAGCCTGGGCCTGCTGAGTCTCTTTAGCCTGACTCGCGCCGAGGCGCAGAATTCGTTCGAGTGCGGCAATCTTAACCAGCGCGCCTGTCAACATTCCGACTGGGCCAGGATGAACCTGGCGATCGGGGAGGACCGGGCGTGTGAAGTCGATCTGAGGGAAAGTGGCGGCTTTTGCGTGAACGATCGCCGGAATCTTGCGGGGGTCCGGCGTTTGCAGTGGGCGGCGTGGGCTCTGGAGCAGCAACTGCTCGGGATCGGCAACGATACGCCGCTGAACTTCCTCTCCTGGCCCGCGGCCCACGGGGCCTACGCCAACGCGGGGCAAGGCTACCCGGTTTCCCTGGCGCAGCAAACCCTCTCTGTTACCGACCAACTCAACGCCGGCGCGCGGCTGCTGGCCTTCGACCTGCGGCACTTCGCCGGCGGGGGCAGTGGCGAGGCGCTGCGGCTTTGCCGGGCCGAGACCGGCACCGAGTGTGGTCTTCCGGAAGGCCGGTTCCGGCTATTCGGCTACGCGCTACAGGAGGTAGCCAATTGGGTGGACGCCAACCCGGGCCAAGTGGTGCTGGTGCGCCTCAATAACTTTCAGCTTCCGGGCTCGCAGATGGCGGCCGTCTACGATGAGGTGCAACGGACGCTCGGGGCGCGCCTGTATCCCAACCTGGGGGCGCCGCTGCGGTGGCCTACCCCAGGCGAGATGCGGGCGGCGGGGAAGCCGGTGCTGGTGGCTCAGTTCAACGGTCCGCCGGTGACAGGCTCGGCCGTGGTCTGGAACGCGGCCAGACCGGGCCAGGTCAGCGACCGGGTGAACGATCAGAATTTGGTGGGTTGCGTCGCGAGTGACGGCATGGAACTGGCCCAACGGGGGAGCATGCAGCCGCTCACCTGGTGGGACGTGGCGGAGTCCACCACGGGGGGTGTTCTGGATGCCGTGGGAGTGCGGAATGCGGTCCGGTGCGGGGTGGCTTCGGTGGGGCTGGCGCAGGTGAGTGCCGCGGATGTGCGGCTTCCGGCGATGGTGTGGTCCTGGGCGGAGGGGGAGTGGGGGCGGAATGGCGCCGCGATTTTGAACCGTGAGGGGCGCTGGAGTTCGGGGCCGGAGACGCTACTGCTGCCGGTGGCTTGCGCGTTGCGGCGGGAGGTGGGAAGCACGCGGCAAGACCGGGCGTGGCGGGTGACGCAGGGGACGACGGCGTGGAGTCCAGCGGCTGGCGAGGCGTTGTGTGTGAGCGAGTTTGGCACCGGCTATACGTTTGCGGCCCCAGAGAACGCGTATCAGAATCATGCGCTGGCGACGGTGGCGGCGACGCGGCAGGTGTGGCTGCGGCATAAGGCGGCGGAGATGCCCAGCTTGTCGCTGAGCACCCGGAAGATGGTATTCCAGATGCGGCCCGGAGCGACCGCAGTGCCGTCGCAGACGCTGCGGATGGGAGGGACGGCGGGGATGCCGGTCCGGATCCGAGTGTTGCCGGGGTTGCCGCTGACCGTATCGGCAACCGCGGGCACGCTGTCCCCTGCGGGGATTCCACTGGAGGTGGGGCTGGGGAGCGGGCTAGCGAGCGGGGTTTGGATGTTGCCGCCGGGGGTGCATCGGGGCGGGGTGGAGTTGACGTCGGGGGGACAGACAACCGTGGTGGAGGTGGAACTGACGGTGCGGGCTGCGCCGACGCTCTCCGTGGTGGCGGAGCCGGCGACGGCGGCGCCCGGGAAGGCGGTGTCGTTACGGCTGCAGCTGATGAATACTCTTCAAACCCAGGGAGAGTACTCGATCTCGCGAGTGACGAACGGGGTTACGGAGTTTCTGACGAAGGGAGTGATGACGTCTTCGTTTGGTTCGATGGCGCAGGCCACGGTGACGTTGCCGAGTCTACCGTTAGGGACGCATACGCTATTGGCGATGGTGGCGGGCGACGCGCGGAATCTGCCGGCGAGTGCCAGGCCGGTGACGGTGACGATTCGGCCGAGGTTGATCGCGAATCCGGCGGCGGTGGAGTGGCAGATTCTGCAGAGCGGCGCATGGCCGGTGCAGGATGTGGCGTTGACAGGCTTGGGGGCGAACGCGGTGGTGTCGACCGGGTGCAGCGGTTGGTTGAATGCCTTTATCGTGGGCTCTACGCTGCGGTTGGTGGGCCAGGACACCATGCGGCTCTTAGACCCGGGGACGCACCGGTGCGAGGTGACGGTGTCGGACGAGCTGACGGCGCAGGGCTTGGGCCACCTGGTGGTGCCAGTAACCGTGGTAATGCAGGCCACGCTGACGGCACAACCGGGCGGCGAGATTCTCCTGGTGGGCGAACAGTCGGTGGCGAGTTCGTTGAACGTGTGGCCCTCGGTCACGCGTGGATTGGAGCTTTCGGTTACGGTCAGCGCACCTTGGCTGCAAGTTACGCCGCTGAGCGGGGCGCAGGCGCCAGGAGTGTTCCGCATCACGGCGGTGGGAGCAGCGCTGCCCTACGGGCTGCATCGGGGAGAGGTTATCTTCCGCTCGGCGGTGGCTCGGGAGCTGCGGGTGCCGGTGGTGTTTCACCGTGTGAGGCCGACTCACATTGATACGAACCCCGCGAACATGCAGTTTCGAGTGGACGGTGCGACCTACACGGGATCGGCGACTCTCTACTGGCCGATCGGGTCGTCGCATCAATTAGAGATGTTGCCGCAGATGGGGGACCGGGAGCGACAGATCCCACAGGGCTGGCTCATCCAGGGCAGCTTGCGATCCGGAGCGAGCACGACGCTACAGGCGACGGCCAATGGCGGATCACTCACAGCGATGTTCGAAGCCTGGTTCCGTATGCAGCTGCTTCCGGTCACTAACGGGACGATTGGAGTGACAGCGAATTCAGTGCCAGACGGGGAGTTCTATCGGCATGGGACGCGGGTAGTGTTGACGGCGCAACCGGCCCCAGCGTTTGGGGATATCAACTGGGACGTCGACTTTGTACTCGGCCGGGTGACGAGCAAAGAGCGTCAGATCTCGCTAACGATTTTCTCGCCGCAAGTGGTGAGGGCTCAGTTCAACCCGCTGGAAGCACGGCGTGTGACGCTTACGGCGAACATCCCCGGGGTGAAGGCAGTCGTAGACGGTGTGGAAACCATTTTGCCGGCGTCCTTTGCCTGGTATGCCCATACGGAGCACACAATTATCCTCGGCGCAAGCGATTTGATTGACGAGAGTTCATGGTATCGATTTGCAAGTTGGGAGAACGGCAGCACCAACATGATCCGGATCGTGCGGGTCCCGTATGAGTCGTTGCGAATGCAGGCTTTCTTTGAAAAGGCGCCGCTAGCATCCGTGTCGCCGTCGCCTGGGGCCGGACGAACGGTTCCTGGTGAAGCCCGGTACGGTCTGGGTGAGGCGGCAGGGAGCAGCTACCCGCTGGTGGCGTTCGATGAAGAGGGGAACGCTCAGAGTCCCGAGGTGGATGGGCCGATGAACGGAACGCTGCACCGGGTGGCGCGCTCTAACCGGGCACTGATAGCGGGGGAGTCGGTAAGGGAGGGTGAGGGTGGAGATGGTTTAGCGAACCTTATCCCGTAGTCCATTCCGGGAGGGGGAGCGTCCGGCGAGAGCTGGAAGCTCCCCTATTTTTTCTTGGGGGAGAGATTGGCGAGGTGTTCTTTGGTGCGCTCCCAGTCGGAACGGTCGAGTCCGTTGAGGCGCTTTTCGCGTTCGAGCTTTTCGTAGGCGGCGAGGGCTTTGCGGAACATCGCTTCGGCTTTGGCGGGTTCGCCCCAGCGGACGTAAGAATCGCCGAACTGGGTCCAGGCATGGGCGAGGTGGGATTGGAAGACGCCGCGTTCGGGGTGCTGGCGGACGATGTCTTCGCGGATGGCGATCGCTTTCTCGAGGAGGGCCTCCGGTTCGGTCCGTGCTTCGGTGCGGAGGTAATCGGCGAGGTCTTCGAGGGCGGCGGCGTAGTCGGTGCGGGACTGGCCGCTGCCGTTGCTTTGCTGCATGGCGACTTCAAACATGACGACCATGCGGCGGGCGAGGCGGACGGCTTCGGCTTTGCTGCCGGCCTTGTACTCGTTCTGGGCGGCGTTGAGGCAGGCGACGGCGAGGTCGCGGGCGGCGAGGGCGTTTTGCGGATCGCGGGCGGCGATGGCTTCGGCGACAGTGAGGGCCTGGCGGCGGTAGGGGAGGGCCTCGCTGTGGCGGCCGGCGATCGCGTAGGCGAGGCCGATGCGGGCGAGGAGCTGGCCGCGGTTCATCTCCTGCTGGACGCCGGACGGGATGGCGGGGAGAATCTCCAGGGCGCGTTGGTAGGTAGTAAGCGCATCGAGGGGGAGGTTGGCGCCAAGGAGAAGAGCGTCGCCGAGCATTTGGGTGGCGCCGAGGAGGCGGGGGGCGTCGGCGGGGTCGCGGCCTGTATCGTATACCTTTTGCTGGAGTTCGACGGCACGGCGGGCGGCGGCGACGGCGCGGGCGCCATCGCCTTTGGCATTTTCGATGGCGGCGGCGCCAATGGCGACGGCGGATTCGCTGCGCAGCTGGGGCAGGGAACCGGGCTGGGACTGGGCGCTGGCGGCGAGGAGGCGCTGGGCGGTTTCGAGATAGGACGTGGCGAGGTCGAGAGAAGCGCCGGTTTCGGCCAGGAGGTTGGCGGCATCGAGGTTGGCCTTGGCGGCGGCCGCGATGGCGGCGGGATCTTTGGGGGTGGCGGCGAGGAGCTTTTGGCGAAGGCTCAGGGCGCGTTGGGCGCTGGCGACCGCGCCCTCGACATCGTTGAGGTGACCGTAGTCGTAACCGTACTGAATATCGCGAATGCGTTCATAGCCGGCGGCGAGGTCAGCTTCGAGGCGGCGATCGCCTTCGGATTCGGCGGCGAGGCGGTCGAGGTACTCGATAGCCCGGGCAACGACCATCTGGCGGGACTTGGTGGCGCCGGGGAGGGCGGCGATGCTGTCGTGGAACTCGAACAGGAAGCGGTTGGCGAGTTCGCGGACCTCTTCGAGACGGCGTTCGGCTTTCTGCTGCTGGACGCGAGTGGAGGCGAAGCCGCCGGCGAGGGAGCCGACCAGGAGTGTGGCGGCCAGAACGGCGCCGGCGCGGCGGCGGAGGAACTTGCGGGTGCGGTATTGCCAGTTGCCGCGGTTGGCTTCGACGGGATAGCCGCCAAGCCAGCGGGCGAGATCGGCTTCGAGGGCGGCAACGGAGGGGTAGCGCTGGGCGGGTTCCTTGCGCATGGCCCGGGCAATGATCGAGTCGATATCGGGATCGAGCTTGACGAGGGTGCTGGGGGCCGGCGGGTCCTGGTCGCAAATGGCCTTTTCGAGGGCGAAGCCGGAGAGGCCGGTGGAATCGAAGGGGGCCTGGTTGGTGAGGAGGGCGTAGAGGAGGGCGCCGAGGGCGTAGACGTCGGTGGCGGTGGTGATGGGCTGGCCGAGGACCTGTTCGGGGGCGGCGTACTGGGGGGTGAGGACGCGCTGGCTTGCGTGGGTGAGGGCGCTGTCTTCGTCCTCTTCGAGGGGCTTGGCGATGCCGAAATCGAGCAGCTTAGGGAGGCCGCCGGATTGGACGAGGATATTCTGCGGCTTGAGGTCGCGATGGACGACGAGTTGGCCGTGGGCATAGCTGACGGCTTGGCAGACCTTTTCAAAGAGCAGGAGGCGATCGCGCGTGCTGAGGGAGTGCTGCTGAACGTAGGCGTCGGCGGTGACCCCTTCGACGTACTCCATGACGATGTAGGGGCGGCCATGGAGGCTGCCACCATCGAGGAGACGGGCGATATAGGGGTGGTTCAGACGGGCGAGAATTTGGCGTTCGCGGAGGAAGCGGTGGGTCCAATCTTCGGCCCGGAGGTGGCTGCGGACGAGCTTGATGGCGACTTGCTGGGAGAACTCCTGATCGATGCGGACGGCGCGATAGACGGCGCCCATGCCGCCGTGGCCGAGGAGTTCTTCGAGGCGGAAGACGCCGAAGATGGCGCCGGGGGCGATTTCGTCGACCATATGGCGGGCTTCGGCGGCGATGGCTTGGTCGAGGACGCCGGCTTGGGTGTCGGCTTGGATGAGGTCTTCGAGGGTGCGGCGGAGGTCGGGGTCGCTGGCACATTCGTGGTCGAGAAAGGCGTCGCGCTCCGGGGTGGGCAGGGCGCTGGCGCGATGGAAGAGGGTTTCGATGCGGCGCCAGCGGTGGGCGGTGTCCGGCATTTAGGCGCCCTCGCCTTTGAGTTCGTTTTTGAGCCAGGCGCGAGCGAGCTTGAGGTCGCGGTGGACGGTGGCTTCGGAGATGTCCAGGACGGCGGCGGCTTCGGCATACGTGGCGCCGGCGAAGGAGATCAGTTCGAGGAGTTGGAGTTTGCGGGGGTCGAAGGAGGCGAGCTTCTCGAGGGCGGTATTGATGGCAAGGAGATCGTGGGTGGAGTTACTGACGGCGGTGAACTCTTCGAGGGTGACTTGCTGACCGCCGTCTCGTTTGAGACGTTTGCGGCCGCGGGCGTAGTCGACGAGGATGCAACGCATGGCGCGGGAGGCGATGGCGAGGAAATGCTTGCGGTCGACGAAGTGGACTTTGGCGTTGGCTTGGAGGCGGAGGTAGGCTTCGTGGACGAGGGCGGTGGCGGCGAGGGTGTGGCCGGGGCGTTCGCCGCCGAGTTGCTGACCGGCGACGGCGCGGAGTTGGGAGTAGAGTTGGTCCACGATTTGATCGAGCGCGGCTCGATTGCCGTCTTGCCAGGACTGGAGCAGTTCGGTGACGGCGGGACCCGTGTTGTGCATACCGTTTGCAGTTTTTAGTTTAGCCAACGATGGAGTCGACGGCAGCTTTGCACCACTTCGGTTATCGCAGCGGGCGACCCTGGCTGCCGACTCGGACCTGGATTGCAACGTGCCGGTCGAAGGCTCTTTGCCTAACTTGCGGTAGGCCTCAGTTAGAAGCCCATGCGGCGGTGTTCGGCGGAGAGGCGGCTGGCGATGCCGAGCCAGAGGATTGTCAGCGCTACGTTTAGCCAGGCGAAGGCCGGAAGGCTGAAGGAGAGTTCGGCGCCCATCTTCACGATGCCGGCTTGCAGAACGTCGCCGAAGCGCATGAAGAAGGTATCGATCGCGGCCTTGGCTTTGTACTTGGCCTCGCGGGAGGTTGGTAGATAGAGAGCCTGCTTGACGGTGTTCTGGAGCGAATAGTCGGTCGCGTTTTCAAGCGTCTTGGCGATGCGGACCACGCCGAGGATCGGGGCAACGGCCAAGACAGAGTAACTCATCAGGGCGATAGAGGGCAGAACGTAGACGGCGTTGCGAACTCCCAGAAACGCAAAAATGCGGGAGACCGCAAAGGTCTGAAAAAGGAACCCGAGCAGGTTTACGATGCCGAAGAAACGACCGTAGAACTGACCGATGAACTGCTTCTGCGCGGCGACGTCCGCCCCGGCGATCGCTTTGGCCTGCTCCGTTACGACTTGGCCGAGAAGGAACTCGCCGGTCGAATTGACGACGTTCAGGAGAACTGTCAGCAGGGCGATCCAGGTGAGGTAGCGGCTCTTGAAAATGAGTTCGAAGCCGCCGGGACCGGCCAGCTTGTCCGTCGCGTGGGCAGCCATCTCCGGGGTTGCCCGCTTGGTCTCGATCCGATTCACAACGACCGTGACGAGAGCACAAACGGCCAGAATGGCGGCGGCGAAGAGCTGGAGTTGATAGGGGGTGAGCGAGAACCCGCCGACGAGTTGGGCCGCGGCTTCGGCGCCTAACCACGCCCCGAGCGAACTGCCCACCCCGATCATCGGAAACAGACGTTTGCCTTGGGCTTCCGTGTAAATATCGTTCGCGAAGGCCCAGATCTGCGAGATGACGAAGACGTTGAAGATGCCGACCCAGATGTAGAACGCGACCCCCTCTTGATAGCCCTGCGTCCCGAAGAAGGAGAAGAGCAGGAGATGGGAGGCGAAGAAGCCGGTGAGGCCGGTAAGGAGTTTGACACGGTCCACCTTGGCGCCGATGTAGCCGTAGACCGGCACAAGGAGCATGAGCAGGGCGGCTTGGCCGGCGGCGGAATAGGCCTTGATGTAAGCGCCGCCTTCGGCGAGGATGAGGGCTTCGCGGGCCGTCTTGAGGAGGTAGTAGGCGAACAGGAGCAGGAAGACGTTGGCCGTGAGGAGAAGAACACCAGGGGCTTCGCCCGCGCGGACGTCGGCTAAAAACGACAGGGCTTTCTCAAGCGGCCCTTTCGGTTTTTCGCCGACCGCCTTGAAGGCGGGGAAGCTGGCTTGCGTGCGGAGTTCGGGGCGGGTTCGGTGCTCGGGCCGATCGTTGTTCACCATACGCGGTTTACCATGCCCGCTCCACTCCCACAATCGAGGCCGTTCCGTTGCGCTGGCGGACGTAGACGCTGATGGTCTGCGTGGGCGTGGCGGGACTGACGAGTTCGGCTAGATAGTAACCGTTCTCGGCGCTGGGGAGTACGTTGCCGGTGGCGCCGGCGATGGGGGCTCTGGCGTTGGTTTCGTTATTGAACGTGAACCATTGGAGCTTAACGGCGTCCGGGGCGTGGAGCTTGTGCTTGCGGCCGAGGTCGACCCAGTTGAGGGTGCGGTTCTGCAGAGAGAAGTTGTCGAGAGGGAGGACTTTGGCGAAGTAGGTTTCGCCGATCTTGTCGCGGCGCTTGATGAGGCATTCGACGACCCAGGCTTCCGCCTTTTTGTCAGAATACTGGCCGGTTTCGACGATGGCCTTGATGTCGTCGTCCGAGAAGGCCATGACCTGCTTGGCGGCCCAGAACTCGTCGTCGGGCAGGCGGTTGCGGAAGGCCGGGTTCGGGTATTCGGGGCGCCAGCGTTCCGGCAGGAAGGTCTTCCATTCGAGGCGGCCGACGGAAGGGAGGTCCGGGTAGTTAGCGCGGGCCCAGTAGGGGATGTAGGCGCCGAGGCTGAAGAGCAGCTTGGCAGATTCTCGCCAGGAGAAGAAGTAGACCCCGGAGCGGGGGCTGTTGGCTTTCTGGGTGGCGGAGCCGAGGGTGGAGCCGAAGTCGAGTTGATAGTGGCGGATGAACTGGATGCCGTCTTCCTTGGCGAGGATATCGACGTTGTTGATGGCGCGGGAGTCGTCATGGCCGAGCCAGGCGTCGATGACATGGAGGCCGCGGAGGTCGCGGCGGTGTTCGTGGGGGACGATGTCGTTGACATCGTCGGCGCGGGTGCCGAACCAGCGGGGCGGGCCGATGGTTTTGCCGGGGAGGCTGGCCGAGGCAGTGGCGCGGTAGTTTCCTTTGCTGTCCTTGGGGACTTTGAGGAGCACTTCGTAAAGGTCCCGCCGGGTCATAGCGCGCTTGCGGCCGGTGGAATCGGCGAGGGTGACGCCGTCCCGGATCTCGAGCTGCTCCATGGGGAAGGAGACGAGGAAGTTGGCGGGGACGTGGTAGCCGAGTGCGTGGAAAAAGCGGGAGGAGATGGAGTCGGCGGCGGTGGCCATTTCGGGGTTCGAGAGGGGATCGAACTTAATGAAGTAGCCGTTGTTGCGGGAGTCGACGATGACGAAGCCGGGGGTGACGCCTTCGTTTTTGGCGCCGATGACGGTCCATTTGCCGTCCATGGAGGGGGGCTGGCCGTAGGCGGGTCCGCGTTGGAGCTCTTCGCGAGACATGGTCTTGAAATAGTGGCGCTTTTCCCACCAAGCGCCTTCCATGGGGTCGCCGAGGGTATTGATGGCCTTGGCGCGGATGGGTTCGCCCTTTTCAGGCTGGAGTTCGCCGGGGGGGCCGAATTGATGGAGGAAGAGATCGTAGTAGTCGCTGAGTTTTCGGTTTTCCGCTTTTTCGACGTTGCGGGGCTTGGGCTCGCGGAGAAGGGGGTCGTCGTCGTGGAACTTGCGGGCGGAGAGCAGCGTGGCGCCGAGGAGGAGGAGGGAGAGGGCTTTGGTCATCGGGGTGGGTCTCCTAGTAGATGGGCTGGCCGACGGTGGTGCCGAACTTGCGTTGATTGAAGATGTCGTTGAATTGGAACCAGACTTGGAAGCCTTCATGGGAGAAGGCCGTATCGATGCGCATGAAAGTGGCGTTGCGGGCGTTGAAGCGGAGGCCGAAGCCGACGGAGGATTCGAGGTCCTTGAAGTTGGTGGCGAGGCCGATGGCGCCATCGAGGCCAGCGAAGATCTCCCAGCGGTACTCGGCGTTGTAGATGACCATGTTGCGGTCGGAGAAGCGGAAGTTGCGATAGCCGCGGAGGGTTTGGGCGCCGCCGAGGACGGGCTGGAGGTAGAAGGGGACGGCTTCGTTGCGGTCGGTGTCGGTGAAGGTGCCTTTGGCGCGGAGGGCGATGACGCGGGTGCGGTTGAAGAAGCCGATGAACTGCTGGAGGTCGATATCGAGGCGGCGGAAGTTGTACTGATTCAGGCGCTGGTCGTTGAACCAGGAGTAGTTGACGACGTAGTTGCCGCCGTTCTTCGGGCCGAGGGGATTGTCCCGATAGTCAAACTGGCCGTAGACTCCGGTGCGGATAAAGTCTGACTGCTGCTGCA
>LNFE01000134.1 GCA_001464575.1 Acidobacteria bacterium Ga0077553
GACGTGAATTCCGGATGGAGGCGGCGGACCCAGCGTTCGGCGAACTCCTTGGCTTCGGGGGTGCTGTCTTCCGCTTCAAGGATGGTGAGCAGCGCGGGAATGGTTTCGGCGGTGAACTCGACCCGGACTTCGATCGCGTTCGAAAGCACGGTATCTGAATCGTCCGTGACATCTTTCACCTGCAACGGGTTCACGCCCGGTACAAACCGCTCCGGCCAGCGTTTACCCGCATCGTATTGGAACGAGTGCTGCGCGCCGGGGGCGAGCGAGAAGGTCTCGGCGGGCTCGATCGACCAGCGGACGCGGCCTTCGCCGGCATAGCGGTTGATCTTGCCGAATGAGACAGTCATGCCGGCGGTGATGAGCTGGACCTCCCAAGTCTTTTGCGGGTCACGCAGTTCGAGAACGGCCGTCGATCGATTGGTGTAGCGGACGCCGATCGGGATGGAGCCACCCAGGGAGAAGACCCGTTTCGGCGCAGCCAACTCAATCGTTTTCTTGGTGGCCGCAGCCCCTTGCACACCGTCACTCATAAAACATCCTCCCAACAATAGCGGTCCGAAGGCGGCCAGCGCGAGCCTCACAGGACGCCTCGCAATATCTCTTTCTCTCTTGCCGTGAATGGATTGACACTCGCCACGGGGTCCATCATGCCGGCGACCGGAGAATGGTCGCCCGGTCCGAATCGTTCTTTCTTGAATTGATTCTTAGCTTCATGGGCAGCTTCGTGGGCTACGGTAACCCGCGTCCGGGCGGCCGACATGCCGGCCGTGACGTAGGCACGTTGCCCCATGGAGACCCCTTGGCCCTCGATCCAGCGGCTATCCGGATGGATCGTGCTGCCTTCAACGGTAATGCGCAGCCAAGGGAAAGCGGTCCATTCAGCGGTGGTGGAATCCGCGCCGGCGCTGTTCGAATATTTCGGGTGCTCATACTCGATGGAGACCAGCGTGTTGATGGGTACGCCGGCGTCGGGAGCCCAATTACTACAGCCAGAATTGTAGGCCGCGATCAACCGGGCACGCCAGGCATTGGCTTTGGCTTGCACCGCGGCACGACCAGCGGTGCGGTCGGCGCCCGCCGGGCCATTGGCGGCGGCGGTTTCGGCCGCAGTGGGCGTTTCGGCGGCGGTTTTCTGTTGGTGGGTAGCCCAGTTCAACATGGAGAGCGAGCCGTGATCCCAAAGGCCGATGTACTTCACGGTACGGTTGGCGGCGATGGCGTTGACGGTACCGAGTTCATACTCGGTAAAGGTGTCAGCGGTATAGAAACTCGCCTCTTGAATTGCTTTCGTGCCGTGGGTGGAGACATGGGTCTGGCCCACCATCTCGTAGGGCGTCAGGACGATTTTACGGTGGACGGTGAGTTCAGCCGATTCCTTACTCTTGGTGGCGAGGGTCGCCTTGACCTTGTACTTGTTGCCGCCGACGCCGGACGGGAGGAACCAGATGGAAGCGACGCCCATTTTGGCGCCGGTTCGGGCGGTGAGGGCGAGAGCCGAGGTCTTGAAGCCGTCCGCTGAGGTGGCAGTGGAATCCGGGTGGGCTTCCCAGAACAGGGCGGCCGCGTCGCCGGCCTTTCCAAGCGTGGCGGGGGCGGCGTAAACGAAGGAGTTGGCTGCGGTGGTGTTGCCGGGGTCGGGGGTAAACGTGAACTTCACGTTGAGTCCGAGTGGAGTGACGACGCCGGTGCCGTCCTTCTTCTTGAGGAATACCTTGGCTTTGACCAGCTTCTTAGCGACCGGATCATTCATCCGCAGTTTGTTGCCAGGCGCGTCGACGGTGAGTTCGATTTTGTCGACTTCAACCTTGGTCGGCTTGGTTCCTTTCCGGCTGCCGTCGGCCAGTTGCAGGCTGACCGTGTAGGGGCTGCGGACGGGGCCGAGGCGTTTGCCATCAGCGCCGACGCCATCCCACTCGAACGACTTGCCATCGCCATCAGCCTTCTCGGCGGCGTCGAGTTCGCGCTCAAATATAATCGTTGCCGGAGCGGAATCACTGACCACCGTGAACTTGACGGTCTCTCCGGCGAGGTCCTTGATGTTGTAGCTGACGGTGAGGGTTTCGACTCCCGGCGCGAACAGCGGGTCGACGCTAACGAGGGTCAGCTTCGGGTCCGGCGTCGACGGTCCCGGCGGGATCACCGGGGGGATTACCGGGGGAATCACCGGACCGGGAACGGGCGGTTTGGGCCCCACCGGAACCGGCCACGGGATGGCGGGGCCCAGTTTCGCTTCCACCGCTTTATAGAAGTCCGGGAAGCGAATTTCGCACTGACCACCGGGGAGGGGGACCACCCGGAGCTTCGCTTGATTATCGAGTGCGCCGGACTTGGGTCCGTTGGTGAGCTTGCTGTCGTACTTCTCGTTGGGGAAGATTTTGGCGTCGTGCTTCGGCCAGTACTTCTTGGGGGCCTGCATCGGATATTCGGACAGCTTGAACTCAATCCATTCGATGGTTACGGCCGGCGGCGGGGGCATGACCCCTTCGCAGGGGGACGAGACCGTCAGGCGATGATAAAAGCGGCATCCGAACGTATCGAGCGTGTCGGCAAACTTACGGCGATTCGCCTGCGGGTTGCGGCGGACGGTGGCATCGGACCAGAGCCGTTTCTGGCAGCCACCGACTCCTTCGCTGGCGCGCGGGCAGGGCCATTTGTCCGAGGGCGGGGTGCCAGGGCGGAACAGGAGAATGAGAACGCGGCGGTTGATGCTGTTTTCCCGGTTGCGTTCCTCCGTCGAAAGAGACTGGCTTTCGCTCTGGGAGAAGACCATGGCCGGGTTGAACTCGCCACAGCCCTGGTAGTCCCCCTTGCCACCGGCATCCTTGCCCTGGCCGAGGAAATCGGCTTTGGTGAGCTTGTCCGCGCACAGATAGTCCATGTAGGCGGCGAAGAGCTTAGCCCGCGTGAGCGGACCGGCAGCCCCATCGACCGTGAGACCTCCCGCGGAGGTTTGAAAGGACTTGACTCCGGCCTGGGTTTTGGGTCCGTTGACGCCATCGATGGGGCCAGGGTTGTGGCCGAGGGCGGTGAGCATCTCCTGGATCGAACGGGTGCCCCAGCCTTCCGAGGTGCCGCCTTCCTGGTACAGGTCTTCCCACCGGTCTGTATCGCGAATCAGGACGGCGTAAACGGATTCGGCGCGGCGGCCGCTGAGGCCCTTATTGAAGGCTTCGTCGCCGACGGGGTCGGCGTGGCCGAAGACAGAGAGAGGAGCCTTGGGGTGCTTCTTTAGCAGCGCGGACAGCTCATCAAACTCGCGCTTTGTCGAGGGCAGAAGGAACGTCGATCCGAACGCAAAGCGGACATCGTCCAGCTTCCAGCAGCCGACCGGGATCAGCTCCATCCGGATGGTGTTCTTACCTTTGTCTGTCGTCGACGGGGCCACGAGCACCGGCAACAGTGCCGCTGCTGGGTGGTCCGCGGTTACCCCGCCGACCGATTGAACCTGATCCTCATTCGCCATCTGAAGCTATACGCGCAAACGGCCGGAGTGTTGCCTCAAGCCTGTCCTTTTCCCCGCGGCAACTTCGCTACACCCAGCAGAGGATTACCTCAATTGTAGACAAAGGAGACCACCATGGGTTTTGTTCTGATCCAAGGAACTTTCGCGCCAGATTTAGGGGAACCGGACGGTGATTCGGTTCGCTTCATTGCCGACGACCTCTCTCGTTGGGAACGCCTGACCGGGCGCATGGGCCGGCTTGGCCGAGAGGATAGCATGCAGCTCCGTTTCGAGGGCATCGACTCCATCGAAAAACAGGCGATCCAGCCGCTGGCCGACGACTCCCGAGAGTCAATGATCGCGCTGCTGGGAGGTGGGTTTCGACCGCGGGGGTACATTCTGGCCCGAGCGTTCGAAAGCAATGGGCGCCCGGTTTGCTTTCCGTTCGCGGGGGTTCCCGACGAGGCCGACGGATCCGATGTTTTCCTGGACGCGACCCGATTGCGGCGTTCCGTGAACTATGGCCAGATGGAGGCCGGCCTTGCCTATCCGCTCTACTACAACACGCTGTTCCGGGATTTGCGGGATGAGTTGAATGTCGCCTTGAATACGGCACAGGTGGCGGGGAATGGGTACTGGCCGACCGATCAGACGCTAACCGGGGTAACCGTCAATCAGCGAACAGACCTCTTCACCATTCCGCCCATCTGGCCCAAGCTATGGCGGCGTCTCGAGACCTTCCTGCGGACGCCACGGTCTCTTGCCGGCTTTCTGGCGTCCATCCGAGCCACCGGCGAACGAGCGGACGACCTGACGAGCTTCGAGCAGAAGAGCTTTGAGCATTTTTTCGCCGTGACCGGCAATACGGTGCGGATGCTCGCGGCTCCGGAAACCCTCCGGATTGTGTCCGAAGGGTAATGCCAAAGGTGGAGGGTGGTACTGTTAAGGCCACATGTTCGCAATCGCTCTGCTGGCCGCCCTCGGTATTGCTCTCCACCTGGCCACTAGCAATCCATGGCCGCTCTACGCCGTGCTCGCCATCGGCGGTCTACCGCTACTTTGGGATCTGCTGAAGAAATTGTGGGCGTTCGATTTCGGCTCCGACCTGCTGGCCGGAATGTCGATTCTCACCTCCATTTTGCTGGAGCAGTATCTGGTGGGAGCCATTGTGGTGCTGATGCTTTCGGGCGGTTCGGCGCTGGAGGAGCATGCGCTGCGCCGGGCATCGGCCGTGCTGGGGGCGCTGGCGAAGCGGATGCCGCGGGTGGCTCATCGGCGGGCGGGAACCGACATCGCGGATATTCCCCTGGAGCAGGTCGCCCTGGGCGATACGCTGGTGGTGTTTCCCCACGAAACCTGCCCGGCCGATGGAACCGTGGTGGCAGGCCGGGGGGCCATGGACGAGTCGTTTCTGACCGGGGAGCCATTCCGGATCGGGAAGCTGCCCGGTGCGACGGTGCTTTCGGGGGCCATCAACGGCGATGCGGTGCTGGAGATTCGCACGGATAAGCTGCCGATTGACTCGCGATACGCGCAGATCATGCGGGTGATGCAACAGGCGGAGCAGTCGCGGCCCGCGATGCGGCGTTTAGCGGACCGGTTGGGCAGTTGGTACACGCCGCTGGCGCTGGGCGTAGCGGGGTTGGGGTGGGCGTTGAGCGGCGATCCGAGCCGCTTTCTGGCGGTACTGGTCATCGCCACGCCTTGCCCGTTGCTGATTGCGATTCCGGTCGCGATTCTCGGGGCGATCTCCCTGGCCGCGCGGCGGGCCATCATCATCAAAGATCCGGCGTTGCTCGAACGCATCGACACCTGCCGGACGTTCGTCTTCGACAAAACCGGGACGCTCACCTACGGGCGGCCGGCGTTGACCGGAGTAGTGACGGGGCCGGGCTTTGAGCGGCGCGACGTGCTGGCCTGGGCGGCGAGTTTGGAACAGTTTTCGAAGCACCCCCTGGCCGCCGCCGTCCTGGCAACGGCCGAGGCCGAGGGTGTGGCGTTGGCGCCGATCCTGGAGGTAAGCGAGAAACCGGGCCAAGGCCTGACCGGACAGCAGGACGGCAAGAGAATCCAGATTACCGGCCGCAGCAAGGTGACGCTCCCGGACCTGCCACCGACCCAACCGGGCATGGAGGCGTTGCTGCTGGTGGACGGACGCTTCGCCGCCGCCTTTCAGTTCCAAGACGCGCCCCGGGCGGAAAGCAAATCGTTTATCGGACACCTGCACCCTCGGCACGGCGCGATGAAAGTGCTGCTGCTATCGGGTGACCGGGAAGCGGAGGTGCGGTATCTCGCCGAGCAGGTGGGCATTACCGAAGTGCTCTATAGCAAAAGCCCGGAAGAGAAGGTGGCGATCGTCCGGCAGGAGACGGCGCTGGCGCCGACGCTGTTCGTGGGCGACGGGATCAACGACGCACCGGCAATGCAAGCGGCAACGGTGGGGATTGCCTTCGGGCAGCACAGCGATGTAACAGCAGAGGCAGCAGGAGCGGTGATCCTCGAAGCATCGCTGCACAAGGTGGACGAGTTGATCCACATCGGGCAGCGGCTGCGGCGAATTGCCTTGCAGTGCGCCGTGGGAGGCATGGCGCTGAGCGTGGTGGGAATGATCGCCGCGGCCACCGGCTACTTGCCGCCAGTGGCCGGGGCGGTGGCACAGGAGTTTATCGACTTAGCGGCGGTGCTGAACGCTCTCCGGATGGCGTTGCCAACCGGAGAGCTCAGCGACATTGACGCTTAGAACAACACTTTCATGACCAGAACAACTTGCCGGGTGGCGTTATTCTGCGCCGGATTGAGTTGGCCAAAACGGGGATCGGTGACGGAGCTCGCCACGATCTGTCCGAAGTAGGCGTAGTCGAGAGCGTTCTGCATGTCGGCCCGGATCTGCCAGCGAACCCGTTCGAAGAAGCGGAATTCCTTGTAGGCCGAGATCTCCCAGCTGGCGAGATGGGGGCTCCGGACATCCGGGAAGCGGGTCGGGAAGTCGCGCAGGGTAAACGGCGCCTGAGCGGTGCGCGGGAAGAGCGAGACGTCGTAGTACTTGTCGAAGAACGGGTTAAACTCCGAACGTCCCGCGGCTTGGGCAGCCGCGTCGCGCTGTTCGTTCGTCAACTTGGCGCTACGGGCGGCCAATGGCCCGGCGTTCGGGAAGTCAAACGGAACACCGCTGCGCCGCATGTATTGCACATTGAGATTCCATCCTCCGAAGACAGCATTGCCCGCTCCGTTCAAGCTGTTCAGGAAGCGCTTGCCTTTACCGAAAGGCAGTTCATAGGTGACGAGCGCGGAGAAGGTGTGCGGAATGTCCCACTGCTGCAGCCGCTGTTCGAGGCCGGAGCCAAGCAGGTTGGTGACGTTGACGTCCTGGGGGTTCAGCGGCGCGGCCGTTTCCAGGGTTTTCGACCAGGTATAGGAGAACTGGCCGGAGAAACCGTTGGCGAAGCGGCGGGAGGCCTTTGCCTGGAGCGAATGGTAGGACTGGCCGCCAATGGGCACGTTCGTGAGCGTGACCTGGCTGAAGTGCGGGTAGGCGTTCAGCAGGACTTGGCGGGGGACATTGGCGCCATTGATCGACGAGCCGGGCAGGAGGCCGGCCATCGGGTTGGGCACCTGCGCGTTGAAGTAGGCGGCGCGCTGAGCCACCGGCAAGCGTTCCAGCTCCGCAAGCGGAATGAAGTTTGTGTTGAGGTTGATGGGTAACTTGGAGGTCAGGTTGCCCGAATAGCTGATGTCGGTCAGCCACGTATTGCCGATGGTGCGCTGGAACCCGGCGGAGAACTGCTGGGAGTAGGGCAGCGGACGATTCAAGAACTGGGTGGAGATGCCGAGACCCAGGTTGGTGGACAGACCCTGGCTGGAACCGATCGGCTGCAGCAAGCCATTCGGGAAGAGGCTCGTAGGGAACGGATCGTTCAGGAAGCTGGCTGGGGTCAGGTTGTTATCCGTACTAGCGATGACCGTCGTGGGCTGGCTGAAGCCGGTGGCCGCACCGGCGGCGTTCTGGCCGAGGTAGCTGAGGCCATACCCCCCGCGGAAAACCCATTTGGGCAGGAACTGCCAGGCGACACCGACTCGGGGCTGCCAATTGTTTTGATCGCGGTTGAATGCCTCGCGGTTTGAGCCGGACGAGCCGGCAAACAGCAGGCCGCCGTTCAGGGCCAACCCCTGAACACGGCTTTGGAGCGGGCTCGGCTGGTCAAAGGCGAAGCCACGAACCTGACGGTTGTAGCGTTCTACAATTGGCCCTTCGTAATCCCAGCGCAGGCCGAAGTTGAGGGTGAGCGTTTTGGTGACCTTCCAGTCGTCCTGGAAGAAGAAGGCAGCGTAGGTGTTCTGATAGGCCGGCCACACGTTCTTTTCGACGTTGCCAGAGGTGATGGTGCCGGTTAGAAATGTCGCGAGCTCATTACCGGAGAGGGCATCGGCCTGCTGCGGGTTCCGTTGCGTCCAGTTGCGGCCGAAGTTATAGGTACCGGCAGAAGCGCCTGGGTTGTGATTGTTGGAGTTGTAGAGCCGAAGTTCGGCACCCATCTTCCAGGTCTGACGGACCCGGATCATGGTGAGGTTTGGCTGCACCGAATAGGTATCCTGCGTTTCGTAGTTCGCGGTGCGGGTGGAGCCCAACGGCGAAATGTTGTTGCCCGTGAAGTTAAAGCGGGGGAACTGGCGGACATCGAACTGGCTGACCAGCCGCTCGGAGAAGCCGAGTTCGGTGGGGTTGAAGTTCAGGCCGAAAACGTTGCCGGAGAAACCTTCATAGCGGGCGAGGCCGCCACGGAGGTTGAAGACCATCGAGGAGCTCAGGGTATAGGTCCAGTCGGCGCCCCAGTTGCGGGAGATGCGGGTGGAAGGAGCCTCCGTCGAGGGTTCGGCGGCATTGGTGCCCCATTGCACGCGGGCGAAGTTGAACCAGGGGGTTTGGCCGTAGCGCCAGTTCACGCGGCTCTTGTCCGAGGCGACCCAATCCATTTTGCCGAGCCACTGGTCATAGTCGTTTCGGGAGCTGTTCACGAACAGGTAGTTGTTCTGGCCGTCGGGGCTTTCGCTGATGCGGTTGGCGGGCGGGTAAAACTCGATGGTCCGGGCAGCCACAGGGTTGATGCGGTTGCGGGGGATGACATTGCCAGCGAAGGGCTGGCGGGGCGAGGTGAGCGGATCGAAGATTAGGATGGGCTGGTTGGCATTCGTGACGAGCTTCGAAAAGTCGCCGGTCTTCTGCTCGGCGGTGGGAACGGTCCAGAGCTGCGTCTGGGGGTTGCGTTCGCGAAGACCTTCCAGCGAGACCATCCAGAACAGTTTGTTCTTACCATTCACCAGTTTCGGGATCAGCACCGGGCCGTCAAACCGGAAGCCGTAGGTGTTGTTGCGGTAGGCTGGCTTGCGAACGCCCGCCGAGTTCCGGGAATAACCATTGGAAATCAGCTTGTCGTTCTTGAAGAATTCAAACAACTCGCCGTGGAACTGGTTGGTGCCGCTGCGCAGATTGATGGAGGTGGTGCCACCACCGACGCGGCCGTACTGCGCGTCGTAGGTGTTCGTGATGATGTTGACTTCTTCAATGGCCTGGAGCGCGGGAGCGAAGGACGCGCTGCGGCTGCCGCGGGTGGAGGTGATGCCGTCGAGAAGAATCTCGTTTTCGCCGCTGCGGCCGCCATTGATGGAGACGCCATTGATGTTGCCGAAGGCATACAGCTCGAAGTTGCCCCAGTAGTTGCTGGTCTTGGTGACGCCGGGGAGCGAGTATTGGAACTGGAACAGGTTACGACCGGAGGTGGGAATATCGGCAATCAGTTTCGTGCCGATGGTACCGCTCCGCACGGCGGTCTCCGTTTGCAGCAGCGGCTGCTCGGCGGTAACCGTGACGCGCTCACTGATCGAGCCGACCTGCATCTGGACATTAAGATTGACGCGGTCGACGGCGGTGAGTTGCAAACCTTCCCGGAAGAGCGGCTTGAACCCGTCCTTCTCAAAGCGGATCGTATACGCGCCCGGTGGCAAAAAGGGCGTCACGTAACGCCCGGCTTCATTGGTTACCGCCGCGTAGTCGACGCGGCGATCCAGATTCTGCGCAATTACTCGAACGCCGGGGATCGAAGCCCCGGTGGCGTCATTTACGTCGCCCGAAATGACCGCCCGAAAATCCTGAGCAAAAACCGCACCAGTCAATACCAGAAAACCCAGCAAAGTTCGCATTATGAAACGATAACATTGGTAGGTTAATTCTCCACTACAGAAATTTTCTTAATGATTACTCGTCGACATCTCCTGCTGGCCCCCGTCGCCAGAACTCGAACCATCGCTCTGACCTTCGACGATTTCAATCCTGCGGCGCTCGGCTCCGCTGAGGCCAAGGCGGCAAACCTTCGCTTTCTCGGTCATCTGGACCGCGCCGGGCTGGAAACGACCGCCTTCGTCGTGGGCGGTTTGAACCAAGAGGCGGGGCGTCGCGCCGAGCTCGAAGCCTGGTCTCACGCCGGTCACCGGATCGCCAACCATACCTGGTCGCACCGGAATTACAATAATCCGGCGATGACCGGTCTGGAGTTCGCCGCCGATGCGGCGCGAGCGCACACCTTCGTTTCCACGTTTCGCACGTTTACGCCTCTGCTTCGGTTTCCGATGTTGAAAGAGGGTGAGACCGCCGCCAAGCGCGACCATATGCGCCTTTGGATGCGGACAGAAGGCTACCGCAACGGCCATGTCGCCATCGACGGCTGCGACTGGCTGTACTCGCAGTATTTTCTCCGCTCCGGGTTTGCGCCTAAGTTTCGGGAGCCGTACCTGAACCATCTGGAGCGCATGGCGAATTTCTCCCTCGGCCTGGCCGGACGTTCGGCTATTGAAGCCCCGTTGACGCTGTTGCTGCACTACAACGCGATCAATCTCGCCTTCCTCCCGGATGTGATCGCGCACTTTCGATCGCTCGGATGGCGGTGGGTGGATGCGTCACGCGCCTTCGCCGATCCGCTATACGAGAAAGAACCCAGCCGGCTTCCCGCCGGAGAGTCGCTGCTTTGGGCACTGGACGGAGGGCGCGAGCGGCATCAGGGAGAACAGGACAAGGTAGAAGAGGACATTCTTCGCCGCCTGCTTTAAACTTTGATAGCGATGCACCGCTTGGCTTTCCTCCTCGCTTTTCCGGTGGCCGCCCAGATGACGTACGAGCAGCGCGTAGAACTCGTTCGCCGGACACCGGGGTTCGTGGCGCTGTGGGACTTCGTGAAGCGGGTCCCGGACGGCCGATTCGCCGCTCATCAGGCACCGCGCGAAAGGCACGATCTGACGCTGGACGCGGGGAACTACGTGCGGGACTTCTGGAATGAGGGGCCGGAGGCCACCTATGCTGATTTCCCCCTGCTGCCGGAGGGGCCCTTCGGGCAGTCCGTGCAGTACCGTGACGAAACGAACCCAAATTTCCGGCCGGTTTTGCTGGTCCCGCGGGCGCGGATGCACAATTCCGGGCTCGACGCGAAAGGCAGGGGCCGTTCGGTATCGATGGCGATTTGGGTGAGGCGCGCTTCGGGTGGCCATGCGCTGGGGGGCATTTGGCACGAAGGCACGGATTTAGCGGCCAACTCGAAACAGGCAGCGCGAGTGGAAACGGGCAAACGGCAGTACGCCATCTTCGCCGGCTTGGCGGCGAACCCAGGTGCGTCCGCAGCGCATGTTTCCGAAAACGGGAACCGATCGTTTGGCGATAAGTACGCGCGGAATCTCGCGACAACACGGGAGGTGCTGCCGTCGGGATGGGCGCTGGCGGCGTTTTCATTCGACAACCGGGCGAACACAGTCACCGCCTATGTCGATGGCCGGGCCACCGAATATTGGATCGACGAACCGGAGAAGCATCCGTTTTTCCAATGGCCGGCGCGGGGTTGGCGGCAGGCCGAACTGCGGCAGACGCCGGGGATGCAGGAGGGCGAGGATGCGGCATTCCCCGCCAGCCAGTTCTACCGGCCGCCGGAAAAGAAGCCGATCTCAAAAACTCGGGTCAACGCGACCACGGAGTTACTCGTCTACCCGTTCACCAAGGTGCGCGTGACGCGCGACGCCAAAGGCAACATCATCCGCCGCGAACTAGCTGCGCTGCGGGTGAATCCATTCTGGTTTCCCCATGATTTGTATTCCCCGAGCACTCCTGAAGAAGGCGGCCCCTTCACCATTGGCCGGGTTATTCACAGTTCGCGCTCCGTCGGGTTCGCGGGCGCCATCGGCGGGGTGGCCGTTTTCAACCGGGCGCTCAACGCGCGGGAGATGGAGCGGCTGGCTGCGATTCGGGCCGATTTGCCTGCTACTGGCCGGTAGCGCGCCCGCGGCAACGGTATCTGGGGTATTGCTCGAACATCTCTCCGGCTACCCGCTTTCCCGTTCACTCGTGAGACTGGAGCCGCTGCCGGGGTCGCCGATGGGCCTTCGCACGCTACAGACGCGCTCGGGGCGGTCGGGGCAGTTTCAGTTTTTCTCGGTGACAGCGGGGCAGTACCGCGTCACCGCTACCCGGACGGGCTATTTTCCAGTGGCGTCGGGGCGGCCGTTGACGTTGGCCGGGGACGACGCGCCGTTCGTGGAGCTGCGAGCGCACCGGGTGGGGGCGATCACGGGGACGGTGTTGGATGAGAACGGCATCGGCATTCCGGGCGCATCCGTGGTGGCCTATCCAGCACGGCTACCGCTGCGGGTGGCGGCGACGGGAAAGGCCGATGACCGGGGCGTGTTCCGTATTGCCGGGTTGATGCCGGGGAAGTTCTGGGTTCGTTCGACGGCGCATACGCTGGAGGACGGCGCGGGACTTTTGCCGACGTTCAGCCCACAGGGCCGCCAGGCGAGGGATAGCCGGGCCTTCCCGGTGCGACTCGACGCGGATACTCCGGATGCGGATCTCCGGCCGGATGTGGGCAGCCTATTTACACTGACGATTCAGGTGTTATGCACGCAGGGCCCGGCCATGCTGACGCTGACGTCGGAGACGACGAGGCACCTGGTGAACGCGCCCTGCGGCGGCACCACCGTGTTTCGCGATCTGGCGCCCGGGCGCTACGAACTGCTGGGGGTGTCGCCTGACGGCAGCCAGGCCGCCTACTGGTCGACCGACCTCGGCGGCAATGCCACCCGAGGGATTCAGTTGACGGAGTTGCCGACGGTGTGGCCAGAGGCGCCTGCCATTGCGCGACGGATCGATCCTTACGAGGCTACGCCGTTCGTGGAGGTGCCGGCGCGACGGACCGCTCTGCTCCCGGGTACCTGGGAGTTTCGGGCCGCCACGCCGCCCGACCGTTACGCGGAGCCCAGGCTGGAGCCTCTCGCACCCGGCGGGTATCACCGCTTGCGGCCTCTGCTGTCAGCGCAGGCCGGGCAAATCGAGGGCCGGGTAAAGAATTCGGCGGGGTGCTTCGTACTGCTGTGGGCGGCGACGGATAGAAACCAGCAGATCCTCGGCGGTCCCCGACAGGTGATTGCGGATGTGGAGGGACGTTTTGCCTTCCCCGGTTTGCCGCCAGGAGACTACCGGCTGATGGCGAGCTATGACCAATCGGCGTTGGATTCTGACAGTCTAGGAGAAGGCTTCGCGGTGAACGCGGGCCAAACGACCGTTGTCGAACTGGCTCCGTTGAATTAAGGAACACTTCGTACCGTCCGATACGTCAGCATCTATATATGCGCCGCTCCACTTTTCTCTCCGCTCTCACCGTTCCGGTTCTGCTGCTGGCCGCGTGCTCGAGCCAGCGAACCTCCGTTATGCTCGATCCGGCGCTGCTCCCACTGATTCCTTCGGACACTGTGAGTTTGGGAGGGGTCCGGTTCGATGCCTTCCAAAAGACGGAGACCTGGAAGCGGCTGGCCGCGTCGCCGCAATGGAGCCGGCAGATGGATGAGTTCACCAAAGAGGTTGGCTTCGATCCGCGGAAGGACCTGATGGAAGTCATTTGGGCCTCAAACGGGAAGGAATCTCTGTTCTTCGTGCGGAATCGCTTTTCGCAGATGAATATCGAACCGTTGGTTCGCCGGGAGGGATTTCAGCGACTGGCCTACAAGGGGTATCCGCTGTTGGGCGATGAGGAGTTCGCCGCGCTGTTCATGAACGCGTCGACGGCGGTGGTCGGCCGTACGGCCCGGTTGCGGCAGATCATCGACTCTCGCGACGCCGGCCCGGGCAACGTCTCGAAAGATCTGATGGCTAAGACGGAGACCATTCCGGCCAGTGCCCATCTCTGGATGGTGGCGACTCCAGCCGCCCTGCCTAAGTTCGAGGCCGACAAGGCGGGCACGTCAAACATGCTGGCCAACCTGCCACGATTGCTCAACGGGGTCCAATTCTTGACGATTGCGCTCGATATGACCAGCGGGGTGGACGCTCAGGCGGTGGCCTACTGCGTGGACGATCAGTGCGCCAAGCAGTGGCAGAACACGATCAAGGGTTTCGCGGGGATCGCGCGCATTACCCTGCCCGAAGCGCAGCGCGCGCAAATGCTCCCACTGCTCGATAGCGTGGAAGTGCAAGTCAACGGCACGCAGACAACCACCAAGTTCAAGGCGGACTTGGCCACGTTAGAGCAGGTACAGTCTACTTTTTCGGCAGGGGGATCGCGGCGCCCAAATTAATGGAGCCGCCGCCTTCGCTCACGTAGTTCCGATTCCAATCGGGAATCAGCACGGTGACGTCGCCCTTGACTACGCATTGACAGCCCAGGCGCGAATGAAGCGTCAATCCGGCGGCGGTTTCGACGCGATCGGCTTCATCGTCTTCCATCTCGGAGAGATTCTGATCGCCGGCCTTCACGATAACGTGGCAGGTGGTACAGGCGCAGCTTCCGCCGCAGGCGTGTTCGAGATGAACCCCGTGGTTCAGTGCGATATCGAGCAGAGAACCCTGCAGACCGTGATCGGAATACGGCGTTGTGACGGGGTCGTAGTCGATCGTGATGTTTTCGGGCAGGAACGTAACCTTGGGCACAGATCCTATTCTAGCGGTCGCGGGGGGCCGGCCGCAAAACATGAGTCAATCACAACAAACCCTATCGGCTTTGGTATGATGAAACCCTATGGACTCTCACTCCCGCAGTATCGCCAAGGCAGTCAGCTACCGGGTTCTCGGTTCTTTGGCGACGGCTGGCATCGTCTACTTTTTTAGTGGCGATGTCCGCGCTTCGGCGGGAGCGGGATTGATTGACTCGGTGGTGAAGATTGGGCTCTATTTTGTCCATGAGCGGATATGGAACTACATTCCTTTGGGCCGTCCCAAACCGCCGGAATACGAGATTTAGCGAGAATTGTACTAGTCCTTTCGGGCAGACCTACTTGGCTGGCGCTTCCGCCAGAGGTACGGGCTAGGCGGCTGAGTTTTCCCGAAACCGCTGAAAAACGAGGTACCACAACCGAGTACCCTCGCTGGGAAGTTGCTGGCAAAGCGGGATGGTTGGAATAGTTACCCAGTACGACGGTCCAATTGGGCTTCCGTATTGTGGCCCGTAGACTCCGAAATGTAGCCGGACAGCCCCTCCAGGAACCGGCCAACTCGGAGAACTGCATGAACCTGAAATCGCATTTTTTGATCGCTTTGGCCTCGGTTGCCCTTGTTGCCCCGCTTTCGGCCACGACCGTCACGACTGGTAATTGTGCCGGACCATCCTCGCTGGGCTGCGATGCCACCCTGGATGTCTTTTCGATCGGCAATCCCGGCACCTTTCTAAACGGTTCCACCACCAACGTCACTGGCCGGAATGCCCAGGGGACGGTCCTGTACACCGGATTTCTGACCGCTGCCGTATACCGGAATCTGGTCGGAAGCCTTGATTTCTACTACCAGTTTTTCAACTCCTCGTCGTCGCCCGATTCGATCAGCCGGATCACGATGAACAGCTTCGCCGGCTTCACCACCGACATTGGCTACACCAACGAGAACTTCGACCAGGACGGCAACAGCCTCGCCAACTTCCGCGGCGCCCGCTCCAATCAGGTACCCCTCGTGGGCGAGCGGGTGAGCGACGCGACGGTGGGTTTCAACTTCGGGGCCGGCTCGTTCTTGCCGAAGATCAACCCCGGTGAGTACTCCTCGACCCTGGTGATCCGGACCAACGCTACGAACTACGGCATCGGATCCACCAGCATCATCAACGGCGCGGTGGCCAACGTGGCAACCTTCGCCCCAACCGCCGGTTCCAACGTTCCAGAGCCCGCCACCTACGCCTTGATGGGCGCCGGACTGGTGGCCTTGGGGCTGTTGCGCCGTAACCGCGCCTAGTTTTCCAACTCCTCTCCCCTCCTTGCCGCCCGGCGGAGCGTTTGAAAAAACGTTCCGCCGGGCGATCTGTTTTGCGGGCGAAAGGAGATTGGATTGCTATACTTACCAGGTAGTGCTCCCTCAATTGGAAAGCCGCATTGTCGCGGCCGTATCGCAGCATATTCTCATCCGTTATGGTTTGTCGACGCCGGTGGTTCTGGAACAACCGCGGCAAGCTTCGTTTGGCGAATTTGCGCTCCCTACCGCCTTCCAGCTTGCCCGTGAGTTGAAGAAGGCTCCGCGCGCCATCGCCCAGGAGTTGGTCGACGAATTGCCCGACATTGAGGGGGTCCGGTCCCTCGAAGTCGCTGGCAACGGCTACATCAATCTGCGGCTGGACCGCGCGGCGTTTGCGGCCGCGGTGGCAGCGCCATCCGCACCGGCGCCGACGGGCGGGAAGGTGCTAATTGAGCACACGAGCATTAATCCGAACAAGGCGGCGCACATTGGCCACCTGCGGAACTCGATTCTCGGCGACACGTTTGTGCGGATGCTGCGGGCGGCGGGGCGGCAGGTGAACGTGCAGAACTATATCGACAACACCGGCGTGCAGGTGGCCGATGTCGTCGTGGGGTTCCACTTTCTTGAGGGAAAGTCGCTTGACGACGTGCGGTCGCTGATTGAGACGCCGCGGTTCGACTACCTGTGCTGGGACCTGTACGCGAAGGTTTCGCAGACCTACGCGACCGACGAGGCGCTGAAGGCGAAGCGGGCCGAGACGCTGCACGCGATTGAGGCCGGGCACGGGGTGCTGGCGGAGATGGGTTCGCTGGTGGCGAACAAGATTGTCGACTACCACCTCGATACGATGCTGCGGTTGGGAATCGTCTACGACGCGCTGCCGCGGGAGTCCGAGATTCTGCACCTGCACTTCTGGGCGGCTGCGTTTGAGCTGCTGAAGGAGCGGAAGGCGATCTACCTCGAGACCGAGGGCAAGAATAAGGGTTGCTGGGTGATGCCCGGGTCGGCGTTTTCGGATCATCGCGAGGACGAAGATTCGAAGGTCATCGTCCGGTCGAATGGGATTGTCACCTACGTCGGCAAGGACATTGCGTACCAGATGTGGAAGTTCGGCCTGTTGGGCAAGGACTTCTACTACCGGCACCTGCGGACCTATCCGGATGGGCATCCGCTCTATGTGACGTCGGCTTCGCCGGAGGGAGCGACGCCGGGGGTTTCGTTTTCGGGCAACGAGCGGGTTTATAACGTGATCGACTCGCGGCAAAGCTACCTGCAGGACGTGGTGCAGGCGGGTTTGCGGGCGCTGGGGCATCCCAAAGAGGCCGAGAACTCAGTCCACTTCTCCTATGAGATGGTGGCGCTGACGCCGCGGACGTGCGGTGAGCTGGGGATCGAATTGTCGGATGAGGACCGGGCGCGGCCGTACGTCGAAGTTTCGGGACGGAAGGGCTTGGGCGTGAAGGCCGATGACCTGATCGATAAGCTGATTGCGGCGGCGCAACGGGAAGTGGATTCGCGGAACGAAGCCGAGCCGGCGGAGAAGCGGCGGCAGGTGGCCGAGACGATTGCGATTGGGGCGTTGCGGTACTTCATGCTGAAGTTCACGCGGCCGACCGTGATTGCGTTCGACTTTCAAGAAGCCCTGAGCTTTACGGGCGAGACCGGGCCGTATATTCAATACGCCGCCGTGCGGGCCGCGAAGATTCTGGCGAAAGCGGAGACTACCCCGGCGCTGCCGGGCGAGCTCGGGGCCATCCTCGAAGACGAGGAGCTGTGGCAGTCGCTGCTGGCCGCCTTCCGGACCGATTCTGCGCTGGCGCTGGCCATTAACGCCGACGAACCCGCGCATATGGCCCGCTATGCCTTCCAACTGGCGCAGGCTTACAGCAACTTCTACCAAAAGTTCCCGGTTCTGATCGAAACGAACCCGGCGAAACGCGACTTCCTTCTCTGGCTGACGGCAGCCTATCGCACGCAACTTGTGCGCACCCTCGACCTTCTCGGCATCGCCGTTCCCGCATTCATGTAAGTTAATAAGGGTTACAACATCATCATGTCCAGCAAAAACTCCTTCGGCACCGCTGCCGTCCTCTCTGTCAACGGGAAAGAGTATCGCTACTTCTCCCTCCGTGCGCTTGAAGCCGCCGGCAAGACGAAGCTCGCCAGCCTTCCCTACTCCATTCGCATCGTTCTCGAGAATCTGCTCCGCAATGAAGACGATCTTTCGGTAAAGGCGTCCGATATTGAGTACGTCGCCAATTGGGATATCAACGCGACGGCGCAAGAGATTGCGATGAGTCCGGCGCGCGTGCTGCTGCAGGACTTTACGGGCGTACCGTGCGTCGTAGACCTCGCCGCCATGCGGGATGCGCTCGCCAAGATGGGCGCCGACCCGAAGAAGGCAAACCCGTTGATTCCGGTGGACCTGGTGATTGACCACTCGGTTCAGGTGGACCACTTCGGCGCGGCGAATTCGTTTGAGCTGAACAGCCTGCTTGAGTTCTCGCGGAACCGCGAGCGGTACGCGTTTTTGAAGTGGGGCCAGACGGCGTTTCAGGATTTCCGGGCCGTGCCGCCGGAGACGGGCATTGTGCACCAGGTGAACCTCGAATATCTGGCGCCGGTGGTGTTCACACGGGAGATGAACGGCGAGACCGTGGCTTACCCGGATTCGCTGGTCGGCACCGACTCGCACACAACGATGATTAATGGCCTGGGCGTGGTGGGCTGGGGCGTGGGCGGTATTGAAGCCGAGGCCTGCATGCTGGGCCAGGCGATCTCGATGCTGCTGCCGCAGGTGGTGGGCGTAAAGCTGCATGGCAAACTGCGCGAGGGCGTCACGGCGACCGATCTGGTTTTGACCGTCACGCAGATGCTGCGTAAGAAGGGCGTGGTGGGCAAGTTCGTCGAGTTCTACGGCGACGGCGTCGGCGCACTGCCTTTGGCGGATCGGGCGACGATTGCGAACATGGCGCCGGAGTATGGCGCGACGATCGGCTTCTTCCCGGTGGATCATCAGTCGC
>LNFE01000135.1 GCA_001464575.1 Acidobacteria bacterium Ga0077553
GCAAGCCGAGCCGGTGGCGCCGGAAGATCTCGTCCGCCCGTTTCTGCTCCGTGGCTTCGTTTCGCGCCCACAGGTGCAGAAGTATAACCGCAGCTCCATTTACCTGTTCGTGAACGGGAGGCTGATCAAGGACCGCCTGCTCCTGCACGCCATCTCCGCCGCCTACTACAATCTGATGCCGCCGGGCGCGTTCCCCTTCGCGCTACTGTTCCTCGATTGCGACGCCGAGGAGGTGGACGTCAACGTACATCCCTCGAAGACCGAGGTCCGCTTCCGGCACAGCTCCTTCGTCCACGACTTTGTGCGCGATGCTATCCGGGGCTCGTTGATCGAAAGCCGCCCCGCCTCCGCGTTGCCGATGCCGGAGCCGCCCCGCGCGCAACCCGCGGCCGCGCTGCCCTACTCCGAGTTCACCCAAACGCTCGAAAACGCACGCCTCGAACTGCCCGAGTGGAGGAGCGTGCTGCCAGAGCCGCCGGCCGGTCCGCTGGGCGTGGCCGATGCCGATTTGCCCGTGTTCTCCGGCGGCCGGGTGGAGACCCGAACGGAGTTCCCGCCGCCTGCTCCGGCCCCGCCGCCGGTTGACGTCGCGCCGTCACGGTTAAAGGTCCCGAACCATCATGGGGGCGCGCCCGCAGGGGTGCAGCTCGATGGGATGCCGAGCCTGGACGTACTGAAGGATCTCCGGCCGATTGGCCAATTGCACGAAAGCTTCATCATCGCGGCCGGCCGCGACGGGTTGTGGATCGTCGATCAGCATGTGGCGCACGAGCGGATTCTGTTCGAGCAGGTCCTCAAGCAGAGGGCGGCTGGCCGTCTTGAAAAGCAGCAACTCTTGATTCCGATGGTGGTGGAACTGACCGCCAGCCAACAGATTGAATACGCCCGGATCGCCGATGAACTAGGCGCCAATGGGTTTGAAAGCGAGCCGTTCGGCAACCGCACCATTGCGATCAAGACGGCGCCGGTGGACGTGAAACCGTCGCAGATCGAGTCGATTCTATTCGAGATCCTGGAAGTGGCCGAGCGGGAGCTCCGCGGCGCCAGCCTCGACGAGTTGCGGCGCAATATCGCGGCCTCCATCGCCTGCCAGGCGGCGATAAAGATCAACATGCGGCTGGACCAGACCCGCATGGATTGGCTGCTTGCGCGCCTCGCCGAGTGCGAGTATCCCACCAACTGCCCGCACGGGCGGCCCATTGCGCTGCGCTATTCCACGCGCGAGATTCTGAAAGGCTTCCACCGCATTTAGCGGAGAGCGGCATTCCCGCTATCGAAGCGCTGCTTCGATGGCCTGCACGTTCTTTTTTGCGTAGCCGCTCTCGGTCAGGTCGGGGTTCAGATCGAGCATCCGCCGAAAATGCTTCAACGCAGCCGCATACAACTCCACGCTCTGCTTCTTCTGCGCGCTGCGGGCGTAACTCAGGGCGAGCACATAGTGGGAGTAGGGATCCTGCGGATCGTAGCGCAAGGCGCGCTGGCAGTAGCCGATAGCGGCTTCGAAATTCTCGCGTTTGCGCTCGCAATCGCACAGGCCGAAATAGGCCATGCTCCGCAGATCCGCCCAGACGTCCCGTTGGGCGGCGCGCTTCTTCTTGCCGATGCCGGCCAGGTAGCCCAATACGTAATAGTTCAGCTTGCCAGCCAGTTTGGCATCGAAGTCGCTCAGCGCCAGATACTGCTGGTAGGAATCGACCGAGGGGGCGTACTGGCCGCTCATTCGTTGGCTTTCCGCGAGCCAGAAGTAGGCATCGGCGTTTTGCGGCGCCAGCGTGATCGCTTGGCGAGCGGACTCGATCGACTGCGGATAGAGCTCCTTGATCCGCTGCGCCTGCGCCAGCAAATACCACGCCGTGGCCTGCTTCTTATCGCGCTGCACCACTTGGTTCAACTGCCGGATCGCTTCGTCGTAGCTGCCATTATCGAGCAAAAGCCCGCCGAATGTCGCGCGGGCTTCTAGGTAATCCGGATCAATTTCAAGGGCTTTCCGAAACGATTTCTCCGCTTCTTCGACCTCAAACAGATCCCGCTGCACGCGCCCCAGATACAGCCAGGCTTGCGAAAACTGCGGATCCGCCCCAACGGCCGTCTGCAGCTCCATCGCCGCCTTTTTGTAGTTCTCCGGAGTGCCTTTGTTGTAGTATTCCAGGCCCTTCTCTAACGAATCCAGCGCCGCTTTGGTGCGACGCCGGGGAATGCTGATCTTGATGCTGACGGTCGATTCCTGCCCTGGATAGACGGTCTCTTCGCGCGGACCGTCGGGCTCGTAGCCCATCCGGACCCCCTTAACAGAGTGTGCGCCTGGCGGCAGGCCCGGCAGCCGGAGCGGGGAACCCTTGCTCACCGTACCCACCGACTTGCCGTCGACAAACACCTCCACGTTGTCCATGTTGGCTTCAAGCACCCAAGTGCCGAACTTCGGCGCCGGCGCCTGGCCCGGAGAGGTGCCCGTCGGATTGAAAGCCAGCAGCATCTGGGCGTCGAAGTTGCCTTTGTCGGAGGTCGGGTTCTGCTGGCCCTTCGTCGCCTCGCGGACATTCGTCCGGACGTACTCGGCCAGTTCATCGGCGGTGACGATCCCGTCTTTCGACGCGTCCGCGTAGCCCTCCATACCGCGCACGACGTAGTATGTGAAGATCCCGTGGCCGCCGCCCCAGTCCTTCGATTCGAAGGAACGCTCGCGCGCGCGGCTGGCCGTCATTGAGAACATCGACCGGTTCAGGTCGAGCAGCGAGCGGTTGACGACTTCGCCTTGCTCGGGCGAGATGGCCCCGCTATGGCAGGAGTCCGTCAGCAGCACCTTCCATTTGGCCTGCACCTTGCTGCCGATCACCTGCCCCAACTGGTCCATCCCGTAGCCGGTACGGGCGATGTTTTTCGGGTCGAGATCGTAGGGCGCCAGGTAAGCCTTGCCCGAGTTCGGATCCACGAAGCCGTGCCCGGCGAAATAAACCAGCACCCGGTCCTCCGGCTTGGCGACCGTCGGCAGCCAGCCGTCAATCTCCTTCTGCAGATTGGCGAGTGTGGCGCGGGAGCCGGTCAGTTTCCGTACGTTTTCCGCGCGGAAGTTGCCGCCCTCCGGACTGATCAGCACGGAGTAGATGGCTTCGGCGTCGCGCTCGGCGAACTCCAGTTTGGCGCTGGCGGGCAGGTTCTGGTAGTCGCCGACGCCTATCACGAGCGCGTAGCTGCGGGGGATGCTGACGCCGGCGGCCGCAGGGGTGATGGGTTCAGGGTCTTTCTCGTACTTCAGGTCGCGCGCTTTCTTTTGGGCGGGAGGAGTTTGGGCGGTGGGCGTCTGCGCCAGCGTAAGGGCGGCCATCGTGAAGAGGAGGATGAGGCGTTTCATGACGATTCCTGGTTAGCGATGCGCGAGGCGGAACTGGTAGGTGAATGGCCCGGGTTTCTCGGCGCCGGGCGCCGCGGGCGGGGCGGCGACCACCGAACCCTGATCCTTGCGCAGGAACAGCAACTCGCGGGAACGCAGGCCGGGGACATCATTTTTCTTCAGGCCGGCATTGGAATCCACGCATTCTCCG
>LNFE01000136.1 GCA_001464575.1 Acidobacteria bacterium Ga0077553
CGCCACCAACTCCCCATTCGCCCCATACACATACCGCGTCACCGCACTCCCCACCACCTTCCGGACCCGCTGCCCCCCAGCCCCATATCCGTACTCAAACAACGTCGTACCCAGCCCTGTATCCCGCCGCCGGAAAATCCGCCCCTCCCCGTCGTAATCCGTCACCAGCAGCGCATTGTTCACCTGCAACTGCGTCTGATGCCCCGCCGCATCGTACCCGACATCCTTGTATCGGTTGGTCGACGACTGATACCAACTCGAACCATTCGCCACCAACGGCGCCGTCCCAAACGTCTGGCCCGATACACTCCACACATTCCCAAACCCATCAAACCCAAATTGCTGGCACCACTCCCCGCCCGTCCACGTCCCCTGCGCGTCCGTGCAACTCCCGGAACTCGGGTTCCCCGGCGCCCCCGCGCTTCGCTCCATCGCCAACCGCAACCGGTTCGCGCTGTCGTATCCAAAATACTGATTCCACGTCCGCTGCGGCGTCGCAATGCTGTGCCCCGTCACGTTCCCGTTGTTGCCCGTCGCTGGGTACGTATACCCTAACCGGTGCACCAACTGCGTCCCCCGCAACACCTCAATCTGCGTCGCCTGACCCAACTCATTGAAATCCCGCTTCTCGACTAAACTGCTCCCCGCCCAGTTCCCGCTCAGCAGCGCCCCGCCCGGTGTGTACTTCACCGCCGAGGCATACGTCGTGTTTCCAGCCGCAAAAGTTCCACTCAACTGGGTCGGTCTGCCGGTATCCCCCAACGTAAACGTCACCACCCGGCCGGAGGGATACGTAATCGACTTCACCGCGCCACCAGAACCATACGTGTAGCTAATCACGGCGTCGCCCGCCAGTCCATCAACAACCTGGCGGACCCGGGTCACCCGGCCCAACGCATCAATCCGCTCGTAATTCGTCGCCGCCAGCGAATTCCCGAGACCGGTTAGCTGCCCCTTCGGAAAGTCCGCCCCGTCAGTACTCCGGCCGGAGCCATCGGCGGCGCAGCTGCCTCCCGAATAGCGCTGCCCGTCGTAGCAGTAGAGAATGGACGGGGTACTGTCACTGTAGCTTTTCGTCAGCAGGCGTTGAGCCCCATCGTAAGTCATCGTGGTCACGACGCCGTTCGCCAGGCTCTTTGTCCACAACTGCCCCCCAGGATGGTAGGTGTAGCTTGTCGTCCCCGACTCAGGATTCGCGGCACTTGCCAGCCTGCCAAGAGAGGTGTAAGTAAAGGTCCGCGTCTGCGTCGCCGCGTCCGCCTGGGTTACTACCATCTGCCGCGCCGGGTACGTATACCCCGCCGTCGCCGAACCAGGTTGCGCAACGGACGTCAACCGGCCCAGCGCGTCGCGGGTCTCCGTTCGTGTCTTGCCAGCGGCGTCGGTAATCGTAACGCTGTAGCCGCTGTATGACCACGTCTGGGACGAAACTACAGTACCCGACGATCCGCTCCATGGCTCAGGCGCCGCACTGGCAACAGCGGCCCGCTTGATGACATCCTCGGCGATCAGGCGGCCATCGCGGTCGAACTTGCGCCGCCGCCATGCTAAGGGAATGCCGGCCGAACCACTCTGGGGCGACGTCAGCAAGCTGTAAGGGACGTTCTCCAACTCATACCGGTACGGATTGGCGTACAGGTATTCGCGTACCGTCACGACTCCCGTGTTCGAAGAATCGGTAACCGCCCCGCTCGATTCGTCCGACCACCGCCGTCTCTGCACGTACCCCGCCGGGTTGTGGCTCACCACGGCGGCCATCCGTAAATCCGTCGGGCCATCGACGCTCGCGATCTCACGAGAAGAGAAGCCAGCGTCGTTGTAGTCGCTGTCCCTCTGGCGCCATTTCGTCGCGTAGCCGCTCCCGGTCGCCGTGTAGGTCGAGGTTGGCCTCGCGAACCGGTCGTAGTCCGTCACCTCCCGAATCGTTCGAACGACGTCCGAAACGTTGGTAGCGGTCTTCTCCACCCCCGTGGCGCAGTCATACGTAAAATCCTCGGTGATTCGGACTGCAACGTTCTGATCATGCCGCTTGACCTGCGTCGCATAAAGATTCGTCCCGCAACCCGCGGCATCCCGGACCGTCGTTGTCAGGTCTCCGTCTGCTGTCGTGGCGGTAAGCAGGTTACCTTGACTCCAACTGAATGTCGCTATCTCCGAGTTGTCTAAATCCAGACCGGGGCTGCCCGGCGTGCCATTTGCTGGCAAATTCCCTGATTTTGTACTGTCCCACCGTCTCTCGCTGACAACGTTCCCAGTTGTACCCGCGTTGTCGTACTGCCATTGAGTGGCGGACTCTGCCCCGCCCGATTGCCCGAATACATTCGTCCGGAATCGCGCTTGTTTATAGACTGGCGTCGAAGAGCAACCCCAATAGGCATTCTCATAACCGCTTGCGCAAATGGCGCTGCCCAACTGGCTTGCCTCCGGAGTTACATGGTGATACTGATGCGTGGTGGTCCGTAGCACGGTGCCGGACGGAAGAGCGGCCGGCGGCGACGCTGGGTCGGAAACTCCGTTCGCATAGTTCGTTTCGGAAAGCATGTTCCCGTTCTTGTCGAACGTATATGCAGTTGCGTGGTAGTTTCCTCCCACTGGCTTCCGGAACTCAGCGCGGACATAGATATTCTTACGATCCAATGCCGCGGTGACTCCGATCCACGGCTCATTGTAGGCCCAAAATCTTTCGACGGTTGCCCCGAGCGGCGAGGTAGTCTTCCATATCAGACGATTCCGCCCGGACGACTCCAGAAAGAAGGAATTGGTGGTCACTCCGCCGTCTGGTGCCGTTATCGTACCCGTCGGTGTGCCCGGCACTGGATAGGCGTAGGTCCAAGTTTCGTTTCGATCTTCGCCGCCCGATAGTACGGTTTCGTGGCGGTAAAGTGTCTTTGCAAGTACGGCATTCTCGCTGGAAAATGCCGCGTCTCGATTCGAGGCGCGGGAGTATCGGTATGAGTAGTCCACACGGGGCCGGAAGGAGGAAGGGGAACCACATCCAAGCGAGCTCGTGGTTCCGTTCGGAAGGCCGATCGAAATCAATTCGCCAAATCCCCGCTTAGCCGTCTCCGCGCCATCGTCGGCGTAGCAAAACTGATAGCGCAGGTTGTCGCTGGAAGACGTTGGCAACGTGACCTGTTGAACATTGCGGACGTACGTTGTCAGGCGGCAGGTGCCCGTGTGGTTGGGATCGCTAACGGGCGAAGAGCAAGTATAGGAAACCGGATCGCCGGCCCCCACGGCCGAGACGCCCCACGTGACCGTCCACAAGCTATGATTGGGGCCGGCCGGGTCCGTCGCCGGGCCGCCATAGCCAGACCGGAAGATCTGGTCTTGGCTATTAAAACAATAGGGATTGTTCGGGCAGGTGCTGCCCGTGCTCCCCACATGCTTGATGCGGATCATCCTGCCAAAGTCGTCCACCAGGTGGGTTAACACGCTGCCATCCGAGTCGATTACCCGGTTTATGGTCGCGCAATTCCCATTCCGGTCGCAGATCGAGTTTGCCCAAGCCACATCCCAGGTCGAGTTCGTTGACACTTTTCGGCCGTCGGGAAACAACGCCACCCACCCAGTGGTTGATTTCGTCACTTGAACGTAGGTCCCGTCCGTTGTGTAGAGGCGAAGAGGCAGAGACAACGTTCCTCCACCAGTGCACGTTGCGGAGCCATTGGGAGCGTAGGGATAGTACCCGTCTGCCGTCCCGGGAAGGCCGCCCTGCAACCGAAGCAAGTGGCTGCTGCCGTCGGGAAAAATCAGGCTGTAACGCCACAGATTTGTCGTGGTGCTCACGTCGGGAACACCGCTGCATGCCGCGAATCCGTTACCGTCCCGGGCGATGGCTTCAAAGCGATAAGTCATCGCGTATTGCCATCCGCCTCCTGTGTTGGCCGCAGGCTCCAGCGCATTGGTATTGGTGGGACACGGCGTACCACCGCCACAAAATGAATTCACGGGAGAGCCACCGACCGTCGTTAGATCAAAGATCTGCGAGGTATACAGCAAATCGACCGAATGGCTGAACCCCGCCCTTCCGGGAGGTAGCGCGGCTAAAGGAATCCGGAGCCCCAAACTCCCCGACGCCTGATCGATCGACTCGATGTCAGTGAGTGAATAGACCCCATAAGGCATGATCCCACGTTCCGGCTTCGTGGTACCAAAAACCGGGGCCTGAGCCCAACCGCACGACAAGGCGCTGAGCGCCAACCCGGCCACTACAAGACCTCGCCTCATCTACTTGCCCTCCTGGGTAAACAGGCCGTCAGTCAATCGCGGGCCCCAAACTGCGCTATTTAATTCTAGCCGGAACGCCTCTCGCCTCCCGGCCGAGTGTGTTATCGTTCGCGCCATCACGACACCACCCAGTTGCTCATAGCGGGACAACTCCGTGATCACGGGAATCAGTTCCCTACCCGATGGGCGAGTATACTGCACCCGCGAAAGCAAACCGCTCACGGAGTCGAAAGCGAAGTGCTTAACGCTGGCGCCGGGAACGTTCCGGGCGGAGACAGGAATTCCGATCTCAAACACGTCCACGAGCGACCCAAACCCGCTCCGGCCCGCGACCGCGAACGAATCACCCAAAAACCGGGGGATATAACCCCGCTGCACAGAAAGCAGGAAGGCGTCTGGCGTATCAGCCACCAGTGTCTCCAGGATCTGCTCCTGCAAATCACTAGCAGCTTTCGCCGCTGAGTCAGTTGCCGAAAATACGAGTTCTTTGTCTTGACCAGTGTACTTTAATCGCAAATTTCCTGGAAATTCCCAAACCCAATCAGCTGTTATCTCGATACCATTCGAGGCTCTGAGCTTTGCGGTGACAGTGACGCGCTCCTGACCGGATTTCGTTACTCTTGCGCCGAGAGCATCACGATACTTCCGCAGATAGGAAGGAATTTGCCCCCCCTCCCCACAGCCCAGAACTCTGGGATTCTTGCGCGAGAGCAGATGCGGCCGCAACACCAAGCAAGGCACGCCGGGAACAACTACTCGGGTGATTAAGCAAGTATTGACTCACTCTTACTTCTCCATTAACAGACATCAACACCTTACAGACCGGAATTACCACATCAGAATACGCTAAAAAAATGCCAAAGTTCAAGACAATTTATTTGGTTTTTTGACCGCAGTTATCGTACCTCCGGCGGTCGACGATACCCCACACGCGAGAACCCCAGCGACTGCTGGAATGCCCGGCAAGAGATGCAACGGCGCTTCTGGCCCAACTTCCGCAGTTGCGTTAACAAGAACTCTTCTGTTCAGCGCCGCCCTCCGAAAGCCTTCCCTACAAATCGGGCGCCGCGAGCGAAACTGGCAAACGCAGTCCCGGCCGTTGCCCCAGGATCTGCTGATGCGGCGGCGGCGTGGCCACGCACCGTTTCCGAATTGTCTCGCCCTTACACGTCGGCATCACGACATTCACCGCCGCAATCTCGCTAATCTCGTCGAACACCTTGTGCGGCGCCTTGCACCGACATGTACGGAGACACAGCACACGTTCTCGATATCCTCCACGCGCAAAGGTAGAGGAAGGCCATCACGAAAAAGCGCCGACGCAAAGCGTTCAGATTGATTTGCGACGTTGAGCACCGGAGCCGGAACCGGCGATCCAGTGGTGCCGGAACGCGACGTCTCGACAAGGAACCATAAAGCAAAGGGACCTCCAGCTCCATTCTCGAAACGAGGAGCAGCAATGGGCCTCAGCTCGCTGAAACCCCTCGCGCGGTTATCGAAGCCGTCCGCAGCCCTCGCCCGTGGCGTTAACATAGAGCCATGAGTCGTGTAGAGCAACTCGAACAACGAATCACCGAATTGAACGCTACCGAATTGAAGGAACTGCGACAGTGGTTTGATCGCTATGAGGCGGAACTTTGGGACCGCGAGATCGAGAAGGATTCGAAGAGCGGCAAGCTGCGGCGATTGGTTGACCAAGCCGTCTCGGATGATCAGACCGGCCATTCGACGGAGTTATGACTCATCGGGCGTCGCCGGATTTCTGGAGTTGTTACCGCGGTCAACCTGCGGAGCACCAGCGAATTCCGGACAGGGCATTTGAGCTCCTGAAACGAATCACTCGGCATCCTTCCCTACAATTCAAGAAAGGACCGTTGCCATAGCTTGGATTGCGACTTGTTCTGTTCCTCGGCAGCCAAGAGCAGAGTGAGGGAGCCCGGAGAAACCGACTTTAATGATCGCCACCGTTCTGGAGCGCGGTTCTCGAACCAGTCATTCGAGTGAATCAAGCTTCGGGCGGCCGCCGGTCCTCTGCGCAAGAGCGTTAGCCCCCAACACCCTCAAACCATAAGGCTGTGCTAAAGCTAGGTCCGGCTCAAGCGCCGAACGAACTCGGGTAAGTGGCGGGTTGCTGTCAACCAAACCACCTCCAGATCGGTTCCAAGATAGTCATGGACGATGCGATGGCGAAACCCGATGATATTCGTCCATAGAAGCATTGGGAGTTCCTCCCGATGCGGCAACGAAAGCCGCGACGCCGCTTCGCCGACGATCATGAGTTGGCGGAGGACAGCGTCTTGCAGCATGGGGTTTTGGCAAAACGCCTCCCACGTCGTGTTTTCCAGGTAGCCAGCAATCCTGGCGGCTGCATCGATACTGTGGTCGACGCGATCCTCATCGCGGGGCATAGATGATCTTGGCTTCCGGGATAATGCGATTGCGCCACTGCGGTTTGATCCACTTCTTGCTCGCAAGTTCAACGCGCCGGCCAAAAACATTTGCCAGTTCGCCCTCAAGCGAAAAGTAGTCGAGCCCAGGATGACGATCCGGCCAAAACTCGACGAGTAAATCGATATCGGAATCCGGGCCCCAATCGGCGCGGGCTGCAGAACCGAAAACGGCTAACTCGCGAACACCATAGCGTTCGCAGATAGCGGCAATTGTTGATTCAGCAATCTCGAGACCAGACTCTAGGGTCATTGCTACTCCCCAATTCCATTATCTTCCCAACTCGCCGTTCAAGCACCATCGAAATTTTCTCCCCCAGTAAACACGGCCCTCCGGCGCCACCATGCCCGGACTCCCCTTGCCTGCCTGCCACTCTGGTTACGTCCGGGAGGACCTGTCCCCAAATGCAGAAAACGGTTCGCACCCCATTCCAATCTCACACGAACGCCTCGCCCAGCCCAACCGGCAGCGGCCCGGCGCATGAACCCAGGATGTCACTCAAAACAAGCCACTTCCGCGTTCGGTTCATCCAAATCCCGTTCCCCATCGGGTTCTCCGGAACCCCAAAAGGTCCCCACGCAACCCAAAAACACAAAAACGGCCGCCAGCTTGCGCCAGCGGCCGTTCCTTGCCCTACTCTTCTACTGCTTACTTCGTGCGGCTGGATTCGGCGCTGCTGCCGCCCTTGCTCGCAATCACGGCCTGCGCCGCCGCCAACCGGGCAATCGGCACCCGGTACGGCGAACACGAAACATAGTTCATGCCCACCTTCACGCAGAACTCCACCGAACTCGGCTCGCCGCCGTGCTCGCCGCAAATGCCGACTTCGAGGTCCGGACGGGTCTTCCGGCCCATCTTCACCGCCATGTCGATCAACTTGCCGACGCCCGTCTGATCCAACACACCGAACGGATCCGCCGCGAAAATCTTCAGGTCCTCATAATGCTTCGAGAACTTCGTATAATCGTCGCGGGAAAGGCCCATCGTCGTCTGCGTCAGATCGTTGGTGCCGAAGCTAAAGAACTCAGCCTCTTTGGCGACTTCATCGGCCGTCAGCGCCGCACGCGGAATCTCAATCATCGTACCGATCATGTAATGCTGATCCGGCACGCCGGCCTTCTCAAACACTTCCTTGGCAATGCGCGTGGCAATCGCCTTCTGGTGTTCGAGCTCCTTCACGGAACCGATCAGCGGAATCATCACTTCCGGCACAACCTTGATGCCCTTCTTGGCGACCTTCGCGGCCGCTTCGAAAATGGCGCGCACCTGCATCTCGGTGATCTCCGGATAGGTGATCCCCAGGCGGCAGCCGCGATGGCCCAACATCGGGTTGAATTCGTGCAGCTCTTCGACGCGCTCGAGCAACTCGGGCAGCTTCTTCTTCAGCTCGGGAACCGGAATGCCATAAGCCTTCGACATCTCCTTCTTCGCCTTCGCGTCGGCGTAGGGGAGCTTGGCGAGGTCCACCATCAGGTGTTCGCGCTTCGGCAGGAACTCATGCAGCGGCGGGTCCAGCGTACGGATCACCACCGGGAAGCCATTCATCGCCTTGAACAGACCCTCGAAGTCGCTGCGCTGCATCGGCAACAGCTTCTTCAGAGCCACTTTCCGCGACTTCTCATCGCGGGCCAGAATCATCTCCTGCACGATCGGCAGACGCTCTTCAGCGAAGAACATATGCTCGGTACGGCACAGGCCGATGCCTTCGGCGCCAAACGCCCGGGCCACTTTCGCGTCCCGCGGAATGTCGGCATTCGCACGCACGCCAAATCCGCCGCGGAACTCGTCCACCCAAGCCATGAACTTGCCGAACTCGCCCGAATTCGGGTCGGGTTCGTTCGTCTTGGCCTGGCCGGCGTACACCTTGCCGGTCGTGCCGTCGATCGAAATCCAGTCGCCCGCCTTCAGCGCAACCGACTTGCCGCCCGACTTCACAACGGCCGTGCCCTTGTGTTCGTCGATGACCAAGTCGCCCGCGCCGACGATGCAAGGCCGGCCCATACCACGTGCCACAACCGCCGCGTGGGAGCTCTTGCCGCCGATCGCGGTCAGAATGCCCTTCGCCGCGTCCATGCCGGCGATGTCGTTCGGGGTCGTCTCTTTCCGGACGAGGATCACCGGCGACTTCTTCGCCGCTTCCACAGCCAATTCAGCCGAGAACGCGATCCGGCCCACGGCCGCGCCGGGGCTCGCCGCGATACCCGTCGTCAGCACGGGCAGCGTCTTCAGCGTCGCTGCGTCGAAAACCGGGTGCAGCAACTGGTCGAGCTGATTCGGAGCGACGCGGAGAACCGCCTCTTCCTTCGAAATCAGACCCTCTTCGCACATCTCCACCGCCAGCTTCACAGCGGCCGGGCCGGTGCGCTTGCCGTTGCGGGTCTGCAACATGTACAGCTTGCCTTCTTCGATGGTGAACTCGAAGTCCTGCATGTCGCGGTACTGCTGTTCCAGCTTCTGCGTCGTTTCAAACAGCTGCTTGTACACAGCCGGCATCACATGCTCAAGCTCAGCGATCGGCGACGGGGTACGGATACCCGCGACGACGTCTTCGCCCTGCGCATTGATCAGGAACTCACCGTAGAACACCTTGTCGCCGTTGCCAGGGTCGCGCGTAAAGCCGACGCCGGTGCCGGAGGTTTCGCCCAGGTTGCCGAACACCATCGCCTGCACGTTGGCCGCGGTGCCGATCGAATCCGGAATCTTCTCCATCTTGCGGTAGTAGATGGCCTTGTCGTTCCACCAGCTCCGGAAGACGGCGTCGCGCGACATCTTCAACTGCACGATCGGGTCCTGCGGGAACGCCTTGCCGGTCTCTTTCTGCACCAGCTTCTTGTATTCGGCCACCACCAGCTTCAGGTCTTCCGCGTTCAGGTCGGTGTCGAGCTTGGCCTTCCGCTTCGCCTTCTGCGCGTCGAAAATATGGTTGAACTTCTCCATATGAATCTCGAGCGCGACTTCGCCGAACATTTGGATGAAGCGGCGGTAGCAGTCATAGGCGAACCGCTCGTTGCCAGTCTTGGCCGCGATGCCGACCACCGACTGGTCGTTCATGCCGAGGTTCAGAATGGTGTTCATCATGCCCGGCATGGAGAACTTGGCGCCAGACCGGACGCTGAGCAACAGCGGATCCTTCGCGTCGCCGAGCTTCTTGCCGGTCTCTTTCTCAAGACGGGTCAGCGCGGAGGCCATCTGGTCTTCGATCTCTTGCGGAACGGTGTTCTTGTTCTCGAAGTAGATGTTGCAGACTTCGGTCGAAATCGTGAACCCCGGAGGGCACGGAATCTCGGCCTTGCACATCTCGGCAAGCCCGGCGCCCTTGCCGCCGAGGATGTCTTTCATCTTGCCATCGCCGTCGGTTTTTGTACCGAAGCTATAGACGTATTTCTTCATCCAATATCTCCTGACTGAGAGCTAAAACTACTTGGTGACGATCTCCGAGAAATCGGCGATCGAGGAAAACTCATTGATGAGTTGATTGAGCAAGCGCAGACGATTGTCGCGGACAGCGGGGTCCGGGTCGTTCACCAACACCTGGTCGAAAAAGTGATCGATCGCGGGCCGCAGCCCGGCAATCCGTTCCAGTTGCGCGGGGTAGCCGCCATCCTTGATGGCCGCCTGCTCCGCCGCCGCGGCCACGCCGGCTTCGGCCTCGTTAAAGAGGCTCGCGTCCGGAGCGCCATCGGGCAGCGTGCCCGCCTGCGTGAGAATGTTCTTGATCCGCTTGAACGCCGCCGCCACGGGTTCAAAATTCGGCGTCGGACGAACGGCCTTCACCGCTTCGAGCCGCAACGCGACATCTTTCAAATCCGCCCAACCCACGGCCAACACGGCGTTGACTTCGTCGTAGGCGTAGCCCTTCACTTCGCGGAAGTAGTGCTTCACGCGCTCGATGAAAAACTCTTCGAGCTTCGCATCGCCGGCTGAAAGATCCTGTAGCGAGGGAGTAAGTTCGCCTTCCACCAAAATCTTAACGACGCCCTGCGCCGCGCGCCGTAACGCAAACGGATCCTTCGACCCGGTCGGGATCATGTCCACCGCAAAGCAGCTTCGCAGCGTGTCGATCTTATCCGCTAACGCAACAGCCTGACCGGTCGCCGTCGACGGGATCGAGTCTTCCATCGAGAGAGGTTTATAGTGCTCGTAAACAGCCTTCGCTACTTCTGGCTTGCCGCCCTGCGCGGCGATGTACAGCCCGCCAATGATGCCCTGCAGGTCGGTGAACTCTTTCACCATCTCGGTCGTCAAATCGGCCTTGGCCAGATACGCGGCCTCGGCCGCCAACTCGCCGCCCAACTCCTGCGCCAGCGCCACGGTACGGGTGGTCTTCTCGAGGTACGACCCGATCTTGGCCTGGAACGTCACATTCGCGAGATCAGAAACCCGATCGAGCAGAGTCCGCTTCTGGTCGACATCGTAGAAAAACCGGGCATCGTTAAACCGCGCCCGCAGAACTCGCTCGTTCCCGCGAACAACATGCCCTTCCGGGTCATCCGGAATGTTCATCACCGCGATGAAGTTCGGCGCCAGCGTCCCGTCCGCAGCATTCACGGCGAAATACTTCTGGTGGAACCGCATCACCATCGTCAGCACTTCTTTCGGCAGCGTCAGGTAGCTCGCATCGAAGCCGCCCAGAATCGCGGCCGGATACTCTGTAATAAAGGTCAGCGTCTCAAGCAGCTTCGCATCCGTCTGTGCGCTGCCCAGCGCCGCGACTTCCTTCTCGATCTTCGCTCGGCGCGCCGTGCTCGATACGATCACGAAGTGCTTCTCAAGCTCCGTCTCGTAGTTCGCAACCGTCACCGGGATCGGCCCGCGCACACCCAGCCGCCGATGCCCATAGGTCTCGGAGCCCGACGACACGCCTGCCAATTCGAACGGCACCACGGTCTCACCCAGCAGAGCAACAATCCAGCGAATCGGCCGGATGAACTTCGGCCCGCCCTTTCCGGTCCAAAACATCGACTTGGGAAAATTGAGCTTCTGAATCAGTTCGGGCAGCAACTCGGCGAGCAACTCGGCCGTCGCCCGGCCCGCCACCTGCCGCCGAAACGTGTAGTATTCGCCCTTAGCCGTGGCCTCGACCTTCAGGTCGTCGACGCTCACGCCGTTCTTCTTCGCAAAGCCTGCAATCGCGTTCGGGTTCGCGGCCTTCGGCGGACCACTCACAATCTCTTCGCTATCGGCCTGCCGCTCAATCAGCCCTTCGGCCCAGAGCACCAAACGGCGCCCGGTACCGTCGGTCCGCGTCACACGGCCGCCCAGCTTATTCGCGTCGAGCAGCGCCTGGAAATCCTTGCCGAGCTGTTCGAGCGCGGCCGGAATCATCCAATCGGGGATCTCCTCCGCACCGACTTCGAGAAGGAAGGGAAGCATTACGCCACCTCCTTCATCGTCCGGAACGGCTCCTGATCCACCCACGCCTGCGCGACGCCCACCGCGATCTTCCTCACCCGGGCAATCACACCCACCCGCTCGGTCACGCTGATCGCCCCACGCGCATCGAGCAGGTTAAACAAGTTCGAGCACTTCAGCACCTGGTCATAAGCGCCCAACAACGGAAACCGCCGCTTATCCGCAGGATCCTCGACAGTCTTATACAAGTCAATCAACCGCTGCGCTTCGGCCTCGTGGCGCTTCAACGCCTCCCACAGCATGTCGACGTCGGCCGACTCAAAGTTATAAACCGAAAGCTGCAGCTCATCGAAATAACGGACTTCCGAATACGGAACCCCAGGAGCCCACTCAATGTCGTAAACCGATTCCTTCCCCTGCAGGAAGCTCACAATCCGCTCAAGCCCGTACGTAATCTCCGCCGGGCAGAGATCGAGATCGATGCCGCCGCACTGCTGGAAGTACGTGAACTGCGTAATCTCCATACCGTCGAGCATCACCTGCCAACCAATGCCCCACGCGCCCAGCGTCGGCGACTCCCAGTTGTCTTCTTCGAGCTTCAGATCGTGCTTCGACAAGTCGATGCCGATGGCTTCGAGCGACCCGAGGTACTGCTCGATGACATCCTTTGGCGTCGGCTTCAGAATGATCTGCAACTGCTGGTGCTTGTACAACCGGTTCGGGTTATCGCCATAGCGCCCGTCCGCCGGACGCCGGCTGGGCTGCACGTAGCCCACACGCCAGGGCTTCGGCCCCAGCACCCGGAGGAAGGTTTCCGGGGACATCGTCCCCGCGCCGACCTCAATATCGTAAGGTTCCTGGATCACGCATCCGCGGTCCGCCCAGTACTTCTTCAGCTTAAATACAGTTTCCTGAAACGAGTCCATACTCAGAGGGTTTCGAGCATCTGCGCCGTAATCAAACGGCGCTCCACTTGTTGTTCGATCGTTGTGATGAGAAAGCGGCGCAAGTCGCGGGAGGTGGTCCGGGTCCAGGTGCGGGGCGTGAGGCTGTGGATGGGGGTCGTCAACATTTCGCGGGCCAGATTTCGAGATTCGTCACTCACGCGCAAGTCGGGCAGAAAGCCGGAGAGCCGGACGGCCCACAAAGAGAAGTACTGGATGGCCGTCCAGGTCGCCTCTTCGGTTCGCTCGGTGGGCGCCTGCCGCATGTGCTCCAGGGTCGCCGCCACCAGACGGAAGAATCTTTCGTTGGGTTCAGCCGCCGGGAGAATCTGGTCGCAAACTTCCGCGATGAAATCCATGCCGATGCTGGCCGTGTAATTGTTGGCAAGAGCGAATTGAGACTGGAGCAGTTCACAGCCATCCATCTTGCAAAGTTCGACATTCTCCCGCTGGAAGTACTGCATATTGACCTGCGAGAGGCGTTCCAACCCGCTTCCGAAACTACTTTTGGGCCGGCGCGCCCGGCGAGCTATGCCGCGCAACCTCCCTTGATCGCGTGTAAAAAAACTGACGATCAGGTCTGCTTCCCGGTAGGGATAGGATCGGAGGACGAATGCTTCGCTTACCTTTGACGGCACCGGAACGGTGTTGAAGTTTCAGGTTACCATAGCTAAGCTAACCGTCCTTGTATGCCCCGGCTCATCGATTTGCTCGACATCGCTTCCGTGCCCATCGCGCGCACCCTCGGCATCGTCGAAGAACACCGCGCCCACGGCCATGTCACCTTCAGCATGGACGCGCGCCCGGAGCACCATAACCCCCTCGGCACCGTGCACGGAGGCGTCTACTGCGACCTCGCCGACATGGCCATGGGTATCGCGATGCTCACGACCCTCCATGACGACGAAGCCATGACGACCATAGAGTTGAAGATCAATTACTTCCGGCCCGTTACCACCGGCCGCCTCGTGGCGGACGCTCGCGTTCTCCACCGTGGACGCACCTCCGGCTTTATCGAATGCGAAGTCCGCGACGCCGAAAATCGGCTCGCCGCGAAATGCACCTCGACGTGCGTCCTTCTGACTGGCGACCGCGCCGACGCCATTTTCTCCCGCTATCGAACCTAACCTGCGGCCGATGCTTTTCTACGCCCTTACGATCTTCCTCTCCTCCTTCCTGTTGTTTCAGGTGCAACCGATCATCGCCAAGATCATCCTGCCATGGTTTGGCGGTTCGGCGGCCGTGTGGAACGCCTGCATGCTGTTCTTCCAGGCGGCGCTCCTCGGCGGCTACACTTACGCCCACGTCCTGTTCGAACGGGTCCCGGCCAAGCGCGGCGCGCAGATTCACATCGCCCTTCTCGGAGCGAGTTTGCTCGCGCTGCCGATTCTCCCGAACACATCGTGGAAGCCGCAGGGGAGCGAGAACCCGGCCCTCCTTATTCTTGGACTCCTAGCGGTGACCATCGGGCTCCCCTACTTCCTGCTGTCCACGACCGGCCCGTTACTGCAGGCCTGGTACGCCCGCAACCACGCCGGTGCCGTCCCCTATCGGCTCTTCGCCCTCTCGAACGGCGCTTCCCTTCTCGCGTTACTCTCGTACCCGACGCTGGTTGAACCCCGCCTCGACGTACAGACCCAGGCTTGGGCCTGGTCCGGCGCGTTCGCGGTCTTCGCGGTCCTCTGCGCCCTGGTCGCTTGGCGCTCCCGCGGCGGCGAACACTCCACCGATCAACCTGAGGAGACACCGCCGGCGCCACCGTGGACACTGCGCTTGCTCTGGATCGGTCTCGCCACTGCGCCCTCGATCCTCCTCCTCACCGTAACCACTCACTTAACCCAGGACGTCGCTGCGATCCCGTTCCTGTGGATCGTGCCGCTGGTGCTCTATCTGTTAACGTTCATCCTCTGCTTTGAAACGACGAAGCTCTATTGGCGCTGGTTTTACATCTCACTTTCGGTCGCCGCGCTTGCCATGGTGGCTTGGTTTCAAGTCGATGGCCACTCCGGCATGTCCCTGCAAAAGAGCATTGCGGGATACGCCGCCGCGATGTTTGTTTGCTCCATGGTATGCCACGGCGAACTCGCCAGCCTGAAGCCGCATCCGCGCTTTTTGACCTCCTTCTATGTCTCGCTCTCCGTGGGCGGCGCACTGGGCGGGTTGATCGTCGGACTGCTGGCGCCAACCTACTTCGACGCCTACTATGAGTTCCCCCTGGGATGGGTCTTTGCCGCGCTGCTTGGAGCCGCCGCGATGGTCTATCGCTACCAGGATTTCTTTTCCACCATGCGGGGCTTTGCGGCCTCCATCGTCCTCGTGGCTTTGCTCGGCGGCTACGCGGGCTGGTGGGTTCATATTCAACAGAACCAGATCAGCGGATACCGCCATGTGCAGAGGAATTTCTACGGGATGTTGCGAATTCAGGACGAAGGCGACTTCACCGACAAATCGCGGGTACGCCAACTGCTGAACGGCGTCATCAACCACGGGCAACAGTTCCTCCATCCGTTTCGGAGGAAGGAGGCGACGACCTACTATTGCGCCGAGTCGGGCGCTGGCCAGGCGATCCTCACCCGGAAAGAGGGCGTGTCCCAAAAAGTCGGGGTCATCGGGCTCGGCTCGGGAACGCTGGCCAGTTATGGCCGTAAGGGTGACGACTATCACCTTTACGAGATCAACCCCATGGTGATCCACTTCGCCGAAGGCGAGTTCAGTTTCCTGAGCGAGTCGGCGGCGAAAAAGGAGATCCACCTCGGCGACGCCCGCCTGACCTTGGAGCGGCAACCGCCGATGCAGTTTGATGTCCTGCTGATCGACGCCTTCTCAGGGGACTCGGTCCCCGTGCATCTGCTGACGGCCGAGGCGTTCGCTCTCTATTTCCGCCATCTGAAGCCAGACGGTCTGCTGGCGGTCCACATCTCGAACAAGTACCTCAGCCTGGAACCCGTCGTGGCTACCAATGCCGCGCGCATGGGCGTTGCCGCCTTAACCTTTGACGACAACCGGCCCGAGTCGGATGACACCTGTTTTGGTTCCACCTGGATCGTCCTCATGGCGCAGTCCACTTTGCACGCCCGATCCGACATGGCCAAGATGGGCAAACCTGTCTCCGCCGCTCCCCAGTTCCGCCCTTGGACCGACGGCTTCTCCAACATGTGGTCCATTCTCAAGAAGTGAATCTGTTACACTACGGTTTCCGAAACACATGGCAGAGACCGTAGCGAAGGTGAAGACACGCCTGCTCCGCATGCGGGCTTGCAACGAGCGGACGACAGGGGACAAGTTTTGCTTGGGCCACCTGAAGCGCTGGTATGACTTTGGAGAGGATGTAGCGGCTGCCTATGGCCGGAAAGCCGAGATTTATCGCTGTGAGCGGTGCCACACGATTTACCTGCCCCACCCGGACGAAATGCCTCGGTCGGGCACATTAGCATTTTAAGAGGTAGGCCGTTCCTCCGACGAACCACTCTTAGAAAACCGCATCGGAAAAGGGTGTTGTTATGGGAAACCTTTTCCGATGCCTGCGCCGCGACGCGATTGGGGCAGAGTGTCCGCTTTGATCACTCCGTTCCCAGGCAGGCCCGCGTCCAATCAAGATCCTGACTGAGAACGCCAATCGATTCGCGGTACTTGAGGTCCAAGGGAGAGGTCGAGATGAATTCTTTGGTTTGTTGGCGAACCGGAAGCGTCACCCGCCCAGAGAAAAAATTCCCTCTGATGCAATTTGCCTCAGATCAAAGGAGCGGTTCGAACTTGTTACCGGCTCCCGCAAGCACGCTTACAGTCAGCCCACTCGCTTCAATCTGAATACCTATTGCCTCAGAGGGCGGGTTCAAAGGTGAACTTCATCAATTCACGTCAGTATCCAGCATGTGGATAGCCAACGCCTCTATTCCACCAAACCATTGAAAATAAATCAAGTCCGCCGCGACCGGAAACTTCCCGCCAAGGCCGGATAACCCACCTGTGTGTCGGTGTGACACAATCAGGAGGGTGACCCGCCTTTCGCGCCGATCGCTTCTTGCCTTCCCTGCCGCCGCAATTGCCGTGCGCGCTCAGAACGACGAGGATTTTCAGGTCTACACGGAGCATCCGCGGCTGCTGCTGCCGGCCCGGCGACTCCGCCTGCTGCAGCGCGAAAGGGAACGAACCTCGCCCCGGTGGCAACAATTCGAAACCCTGGTCGCCGGAAAGGTGCAGATGCCCGAGCCTGGCTTCGCTTGGGCTCTTTACGGACAGCTCGCCAAGAATGAAGATTTCTCGCGGCAAGCTGTCGCCTGGGCGCTGAAGGCCAACGATCCGCGACAGGTGGCGATCGTTCTCGATTGGTGCCAGGCCGTCTTGAAGGAGCCGGAGGCTGCCGTGCTGCAAGCCAAGCTCGCCAAGCTGCTGGCGGCCCCTCCCAGCGCCCGGACGCTGCCGGTGATGCGCGACCGTGCCTTCGCTGCGGTCGTTCTCGGCGGCGAGCGCGGCAAAAAGGAGCTCGAGGCGATCGTTAAGGGCTGGTGGCGCGCTGAAGTGGCGCCGGCTATCAAAGCGGGAAAGTACCGCTATTCCCGCGAGGAGAGCCACGCGCTCTTCGAGTTGCTCCACGCCGTGCGGGACAGCATCAACATCGACCTCCGCGAGGACGCCCCGAAGTACTTCAAAGAGCTGCCGGCCTATCACATCCTCAGCTACTACCCCGCCACGTTCCCCGCCGCGGAGAACGAATACCGCATTCCCTTCTACGACGGTGGCGGCGAGCCGGATCTCCGCGTCGCCGCGCTCGCTCGGGCTACCGACCTCAGCATGGTCGCCTTCGACACCAATGCCCAGGAGACGCAATTCGTCCAGGGCTGGCTGATTCATGACCGCTTCCTCATGCGGGGTACCTTCGGCATCCCCTATGAGCTCCTTTGGGCCAATCCGTATCAGCCCGGCTTGAGCTACTACCATCTGCCCCTGGCTATGCACCAGTCCACCGCCGGACGCCTTGTGCTCCGCAGCAGTTGGGAAGACGACGCCACCTGGTTCCACTACGGCGACGGCAAGGTGCAGGTTTTCGAAGAAGGAACCCGCAAGGACCGCAGCATGAAGTCGCCCGCCCCCATCGACATCGCGGGAACCGTGGTTCACTTCGGCCGCGACAATATGGAGTTTCGGGTAGAGAACGACGAACTGCAAAACATCTACGTCATCGGCCTCGAAGCGCACACCGGGTACGACGTCGAGCTCGACGACCACGAAATCACGGAACACTTGACCGACGCCGGCGGCATTCTGAACTTCCAGTTCATCAAGGAAGGCGACCGGGCGGTCCGGCTGCATAAGCCGTTCCGCCTGAAGTCATAGGCCGGCGATCAGCGCGTTGAGCCCCCGCTCGTAACCGCCGCGCGGGCCGCTCTCGCCGAACTGCCCCGCTGCTTCGAGCGTGGCGAATCCATGCAGATAGGCCCACAAGGCCACGGCCGCCGCGGTATCGTCGGCTCGGCCGGTGACGGGTTCAATGGCGGCCAGCAGCAGGTTCCACAATCGCTTCGACTCCGGACCCGGCATAGCCAGCAGCATGGCGAAGAGCGCAGGCTCGGCGCGGCTATAGGCCACATACTCGCCGGCGATCGCCTTCAACGCGGCCGCCCCGCGCCGCCCTTTGCGCGCGGCTTCCATGCGGCCCGCCAACTCCGCCGCGACGAGTTCGGACACGGCGCCTTCTAAGCTTTCGCGATCCGGATAGTAGCGGTACAAACTGGGAGCCCGGACTCCGAGGCTTGCGGCGAGCGGTCGCAGCGAAAGCGCCTCCCGGCCGCCGGAGCGGACGAGTTCCCGGGCCGCCGCCGCGATAGCGGCTGGATCGAGGCGAAGAGGAAAAGCCATGACTAACACTGTACACCTTGACAGGAGGCGCGATAAGCCTTACAGTGTTAGCCATGACGACTAACGCTGTAATCATTTGGCTGCGGCTGGAAGCCGCGCTGGTTCTGGCCGCCACCGTCGCGGCCTATCAATGGGTCGGTGGAGCCTGGCTCCCGTTCGCCGCCCTCTTTTTCCTGCCGGATCTCTCGATGCTGGCCTACCTCCGCGGCAGCGAGGCCGGAGCCCGCGCCTACAACCTCGCGCACAGCTACGCCGCCCCCGCAGCGCTGGCCTTGGCCGCGGCGGCAGCCACCGGCCAACTACCCTCACCGCTCTGGCTTGTCTGGGTGGCGCACATCGCTTTCGACCGCGCGGCCGGTTATGGTTTGAAGCAAGTGGAAAGCTTCCACGCCACCCACTTGGGGCCTATCGGGCGGGTTAGTCGGTAAAGATCAGCTGGCCGAAGCGCTTGGGGTTGTGCGGGTTCGGTTTGGCCATTTCAGAGTCGGACCACTGGCTCAGACGCCGCGCCGGCTCCGTGCCATCCCAACGGTTCAAATTCGCCGTCCAGACATCGCCGCGCTTCGGCGGCCGTCCGGTGCCGAGCCCTTCAAAGTCCGTCCAGGAGAGCGCCAACTCGAGCGACCAGCCCTTCTCCGTCCGGGACGTCTTCACCCGGACATCGGTAAAGTCCAGCCGCTTGAGCAGGAACTCCGGGAACAGATAGAAGTAGTCGTACAGCGTGCCGCGCGCGTTCATCTCCAAGCCAAAGTAGTTCGACTGCGACGGCTTCGGGTTGATGAACAGTTCGACGGCGTCGTCACGGTAGGTCGGATCGTCGCGCTTGTCGAACTGCACAGTAATCTCGGCATCGTCGCACTCGTAGGCGACGTACAGATAGCGATCGTCCCAAAGGAGGCGCGCCACGGTCTTTTGCTTCGCGCCTTTCTGGAACTCCCACGGGAAGATGAACTCGATGGGCGGCGCCACCTTCCACGCCGCTTCGTCCACCTTGCCATCAATCGCGACTACGCCCGTGGTCCGCTTCACGTCGTAGCGAAGCGGCTGCGCCAACGCGGCGGATGCGATCAGCGCCGAAAGCAAAAGTGTCCGCATCATTGCACCGCCACGGTAACGTTGGGCCGGCTGCTGGCGCTGCCGACGTTAACAATAATTGGCAGTTGTCCACTCTGGACACTCTGCGGAATGCGGACATTGATCTGCATCACCCCGGCCACCAGCCCAGGCGCACCGCCGGCGTAGAGAATCTGGGCATCGATGCCGCCAATACTCACCGTCACCGGTAGCTTCGGCTGCGGCGCCGGAGAGGCGTTGGGTTTCCCGTCCACCCCGTTGGGGTTCGTGGCGCCCTCGCCGGTGAGGTAGAGGACGACGACGCTACCCCGATCAGCCTGGTTCGTCGCGGCGTTCAACGTGCCGTTCTGATTCAGGATTGCGCCTTGGCCGCGGCCGGAGGAGTCGGCGGTAAACAGGGCCGGCGCGGCGTTGATGACTGGCAGGGCGATCGTGTTGGAACGGCGCCCTTCATACTCCACCTGCACCTGCGTGGTGGCCCGGCCCTCGACGGCATAGGGAACCACGGCCGCCAACTGCGTGGCGCTCGTATAGATCAGCGGTGCGGCAGTGCCATCGAAGAGAACCCGCGTGCCCGCCAACGAATTGGCCACTAGCCCTGCGCCATCAAGCCGGAGCCCGGCCAACTGCGCCGGCCCCATATCCTGGCCGAAGAAGGTGACCAACTGGCCGGGCGAGACGCCGCCCTGGTCCGTTGCCGTACGGAAGCTGGCCGCGTTGGTTACCCCTTCAATCGAGATTTGCGGAGAACTGGGACCGACGGGCGGCGAGAGCGTAATGGTGGCGGTGGCAAAGCGCTGGGAATCGGCTACGCTGGCCGCGCGCACCGTGACGGTCGTCGGGGCGAAGATCACACCGGGAGCGCGGTAGAAGCCGGTGGCGCGGTCAATCTCGCCCGACTCGGGCGAAATCGTCCAGGTGACGCCCGTGTTCGTCGATCCTTGCACCGTCGCCGTAAACTGCTGCGTTTGGTTAGCCAGAAGAGTGACGGTGGCGGGACTCACCGAGATCTGCACCCGCTGCACCAGAGTGACGATGGCTTCGCCAATCTTTGTGCCGTCGGCCTGCGAGATCGCGGAGATCGTCACGGTTTGCGTTCCGCTAAAACTAGCCGGCGCGGTATAGAGGCCGGTGGTGGAGATGGCCCCCAGCGCCGGGAAAATGCCCCAACGCACGGCCGTGTTGGTGGTGTTTGAGACGTCGGCCAGAAACTGCTGGCTTTCTCCGGCGCCCAGCGAAATCGCAGCCGGGGTGACCTGCACGGTGATCTCGGCGAAGCGAGCCACAAAGCCATCCGAAGCGCCACCCAAGCGATTCGCCAGCGCCCCGGCAGTCGCGGGGAAGTTCGTCGATTCCGTCGAGCCGGCGCCCCAGATGCGGCCGCCTGTGTCGATCGCAATGCCGTTCAGCGAATCGTTGCCCGCGCCGCCAACGTGCGTGGAGAAGGCGAGCGCCGTGGCGCCGAAATTCACCTTGGCCAGGAATCCGTCGTAACCGCCGGCGAAGGCCGTAGCCGGCAACGGACCGTCGTTGCGCAAGGGAAAGTTGGCCGAGTTCGTCTGTCCGCCCACATAGGCTTCGCCCAGGCGGTTCACGGCAATTGTTAAGCCGGTGTCTTCGTTGTCGCCGCCCAGGTAAGTGCTGTAGAACAGGCTTGTGCCCTGTGGATTGAGCTTGGCGGCGAACGCATCCGGGGTGAGAGCGGGCCCCCGCTGGTAGGCCAGCGGCGTCACCGGAAGCTGGGTGGAAAAAGTCTGCCCCGTGAAATAGGCATTGCTCGTGGCGTCGACCGCCACGGCATTGGCCGCCTCCTGCGCCTCGCCACCATAGTAAGTGCAGTAGATCAGGCCGCTGCCATCGGGCCGGACCCGGGCGACGAACGCATCGGACCCGCCGCGGCGAGCGGTTTGAAAGGCGCCTTCGGTCGTGGGGAAATTCTCTGACCGGGACTCGCCAACCACAAAGGCAGAACCCGTAGAGTCGAGTGCGATTCCGTTGCCAACGTCGAGAGCAAAGCCTCCCAGCAACAAGGAGTACACGACGGCGGAGCCGCTGGCGTTCAACTTGGTGACAAAGGCATCGCCGCCTCCCCGAGCGGGCAGGTTCTCCCGATTCGTGTTTACGAAGTCGGTGGAGTCGGTGCGACCTGTGACGTAGACGGCGCCGGTCGAATCGATCGCCAGGCCGCGCACGAGATCGCTGAGCGAACCGCCGAGGTAGGTGGACCATGTGATCGCGCTGCCAGTCGAGTTCAACCGGAACACCACGCCGTCGGTGATGGCGCTGCCGCCGCCCAGCACGCGCTGATAGGCGCTGTCGGAAACCGGAAAGTTGGTCGACGCGGTCGATCCGCCGCCGGACACGTTGCCTTGCGCATCGACTGCGATCGCCAGACCAATATCGACACCTTGGCCGCCGATGTAGGTCGACCAAACGACGGCGGTGCCGGTGGGATTCAACTTGGCGACCACGATATCCTGCGCGCCGAAAGTTTGGCCGCGGGTGGTGCCGGGATAGTCGGGCGAAGTCGACGATCCGATGACGTAGCTATTGCCCGCAGCGTCGACGGCGATGGCCCGGGCATCATCCACTTGTGCGCCGCCCAGATAGGTGGCGAAGGTCAGCACGGGGTCGATCAGCAAAGGCCTTGTTTTGTCATAGTCTCCGAGGGTGAATCCGAACTGTCCCGGACCGCGGGAGGAGTACGAGACGGGAACCGCCGTCTGGCCCTGCCAAGCCACCGGCCGCTTCCAGGTGAAGCCTCCGGGTAATTGCAGTTCGCCCGCCGCCGAGAGGGTGGCGCCAGGGAGGGAGAATTGGATGCGGGCGGCCTCGGCGTGCGCCGCCAGTTCGAGGTCGAACTCCACCGCGCCGGCTCGACTGTGATAGACAAGGTCAATGCCGGGGTAGAGTTGCCGGGCGCGCGCGGTGGTGAAGGCGGGAATGTCTGTTCGCCACGCGGACGGTTGGTTCCCGCGGAGATCGTGGAGCACAGTTGCAGCGCGGGTTTCGCCAGCCAGGCGCGCCTCCGGCCGCGCGCCCTGCCAAGTGAGGGTGCTTTGCGAACGTTGACTGAGCAGGTGAAGCTCGTGGGCGCTCAGGTCGAGCGCGAAGTTCGGTCCGCGGACCACGAATCGTCCGTGATCGCGGGCGGGTTCCAAGATTGTCGGGAAGGGACCGGCGAGGGCCGGCACCGCTCCAAGCCAGAGCAGCGGCAGGAAGGACAAGGCAAGGGAGAAACGCATGGCGATGGTCTTCATCTAAGCTCTTCAGTATACTTTTCCACTGCGATATGCAACGTCGAAACTTTCTATTTTCAACCCTGGGCGCCGGTGGCGCCGCCTTCGCTCAGAAGCGGGACTGGTCGCAACCGGGCCGGTATCCCGACCCCGACCTCGTGTCGCTCGACAAGCGATTTGACAAGTATAAGTTAGGAAACACGCCCATTCGACGACTGTATACCGGTTGCCTTTGGGCCGAGGGACCAGCGTGGAACGGGGTAGGCCGCTACCTGCTCTGGAGCGATATTCCGAACAACGTGCAGATGCGATGGCTCGAAGAAAACGGAGCGGTTTCCACGTTTCGGTCGCCGGCAGGGAATTCGAATGGGAACACGTTCGACTATGAGGGCCGCCAAATTGCTTGTGAACATGGCACGCGGCGAGTGACCCGGTACGAGTACAACGGCGCCGTGACGGTGCTCGCCGACAAGTACAACGGCAAGATTTTGAACGCGCCCAATGATGCCGTCGTCCATCCCACGGATGGGAGCATCTGGTTCACCGATCCCGGCTACGGGTCCTTGATGAACTACGAAGGCAGACGCCAAGTCTGGACAGGTGACGCTTCTGACCGACGAGATTTTCAAGCCGAACGGACTTTGCTTCTCGCCCGACTACAAGAAGCTCTACGTGGCCGACACCGGCGCGACGCACTATCCGCAGGCGCCGCGCGTGATCAAGGTCTGGGACATCGTCGACGGCAAGCGGTTGGCGAACGGCAAGACGTTTTGCGCGATGAAGCTCGATGGCGTTGGCGACGGATTAGCCGACGGGATTCGCTGCGACACGGATGGCAACATCTGGGCCAGCGCCGGGTGGGTGGGCGATGGTTATGACGGCGTCCATATTTTCGCTCCGGATGGTCAGCGGATTGGTCAGATCAAGCTGCCCGAAATCTGCTCGAATGTTTGTTTCGGCGGGACCAAACGGAACAAACTGTTCATGACGGGCAGCCAGAGCCTTTATATGGTGTACGTCGAAGCCCAGGGTGCGCACATCAGCTAGGTTCACGGATAGGTGACCGATTCGAGGAAGAGCCCACTGGCCGGGGCGGTCCAGGCGGCGACATCGAGTTCTTTGCCGCCACGACCCTGCAGCAGTTCTTCAAACTGCTGCAGGGTCACCTCGGCCGAGCCGACCTTTACGAGGACGCCCACGACGCGGCGGACCATGCGCCAGAGGAAATGGGAGGCTTCGAGGCGGATGGTGAGGAGGTGGTCTTCGTCGGCAATCTCCGCCGAGTCAACGACAACGATGGTGGATTCGTTGGGGCGGGAGGGATCCTTGGCGGCGAACTTTACGAAGTCGTGGCGGCCGGGGAGCAGCCGGGCGGCAGCTTGCATCGCCGGGACATCGAGGGAATCCTTGATCCACCAGACGTGACGTTTTGAGAACGCCGATTTGCGCGTGGCGATCTGGTAGACGTAGGCGCGGGTGAGGGCGTCGTGGCGGGCGTGGAAGCGAGGCGCGGCTTCTTCGATGTGGAGGATGGCGATATCGGCTGGCAGCCGGTCGTTCCATTCGCGCTGGAGTTTGGCGAGGGACGGGAACGTCGTTCGGCGGTCGCTGGCGGGCAGTTTGATGTGCATCACCTGCCCGAGGGCATGGACGCCGGAGTCGGTGCGGCCCGCGCCCATGAGTTCGACCGGTGCGCCGAAGGAGGGTTCGATCACTTCGCGCAGAGCACCCATCACGGAACGGGCGTTACGCTGTTCCTGCCAGCCATGGTAGCGGGTGCCGTCAAATTCCAGAGTCACTTTCCAAGTTTTCATGAAGCCATCAAGGTATGGTGGAGACCAACTCTTGATGATAGGGCCTTGGGCGGTTGGAGCGGGAGAGCCCCTGAAGCATGGCGGCGCCGATCCGTTCGAGCGGCAACACCTCGCAAGCGGCTTCGGCTTCGACGGCGGCGAGCGGCATCCCGTAGACGACGCAGGTATGTTCGTCTTGTGCGATGGTCCAGGAACCGGCGTCGCGCATTTGCCGCAGGCCGGCCGCGCCGTCCGATCCCATACCCGTCAGGATGACGCCCAGTGCGTTCGCCCCGGCGACAGCGGCTACGGAACGGAATAGGACATCCACGGCTGGTCGCTGGTAGTGAACGGGCGGCCCTTTGCGCAACCGGACCCGGTACTCGCTGCCTTGGCGGGCCAGCACGAGATGGAGTCCGCCAGGAGCGATCAGCACGTGGCCGTCGGCGACCAGATCGCCATCTTCAGCCTCCTTCACATTGTGGACGCAACATTGATTGAGGCGCTCAGCGAAACTTCGGGAGAAAACGGGAGGAATATGCTGCACGACCACCACCCCCGGGATGGAAGCAGGCAACTGCTGCAAGAGGCTCTCCACCGCCTGCGTCCCACCCGTCGAAGCCCCGACGGCAAAAATGCGGGAACTGGCCCGGCCCGGAGTGCCTGACTTGGCCACGGGCGATGAACTGGCCGCCGACGGGCCGCGGAACCGGGCGCCCGCCGCGCCCAGAACCTTGAGCAAAAGCTGCTGCCGGAACTCGGGGATCTCCCGCGCCCCGGCCGGCTTGGCCAACGCTTCGACGGCCCCCAGGCGCAACGCTTCAACGACCGCCTGGGACCCGCTTTGGCACAGCGTGCTCACCACAATCACCGGCATGGGCAACTTGGCCATGAGCTTGCCGAGAAAAGTGATGCCGTCCATCCGGGGCATTTCGATGTCGAGCGTCAAAACATCCGGACGAAGCGCCACGATCAGGTCGCGCGCCTCGTAAGGGTCGGCGGCCGAACCCACCACCTCAATGTTCGGGTCACTGGCCAGGGTCTCGGTCAACAGACGCCGCATATTCTGCGAATCGTCGACAACCAGCACCCGGATTCGTTTGTTTACCATGAGCTTGTTTCCCTTATCCGGAGCAACGGCCTCCGTCCCGATCTCTACGCGGCGTGATTCAGCCGATCCCAGCTCAACGCCAGAACCATGTTTCCGTTATCGAGCTGCAGCGACCGGTGCAGGGTCGCCACCTGCGAAGGGAGTTCAGCCGCGGCGGCCAGGATTTCCGGCTTGGCCAAGTCAAACAACTCCTCCGACTCATGCTTGCTCAAAAACGAACCGCAAACCATGTTGCCCAGTTCGTTAACGACATCGTTCATCTGCTCCTCGGTCGGAGCTTCCCCCATCGGCAAACCCAGGAAGTTCGCCGCCAGAGCCTCGGCTGTCTCCCGCGGCATGCTCATGTGCAGCATCCCGGAGCTGGCGCCCTGAAACTCCACCTTCACCGTAACAGGCCTCTCGGGTGGATCAGCGACGACATTGCCATTCATCACATCAGTAAAAAACATCATCCCCAGCACTTCGCTGGCGGCATCGACCAGGTCCACATCAGCACAACGCGGCAGCATAGTCCCTCCCAAGAATCTGTTCCACCTTCAGCCGGATCATCTCCGGCGCGCATGGCTTACTGATGTAACCCCGCGCTCCCAATTCCCGCAACCGCAGCACGCGCGTCTTAGTGGCGTCGGTGGAAATCACCAGCACCGGCACCTCCCGCAATCGCTCCTCCTGCTGGAGCTGCGTGACAAACTCTTCCCCGTTCATCACCGGCATATTTATGTCGGTAAATACCAGATCGATACCCGCGCCCTGTAAGTGCTCCCGCTCAAGAACCGCGATGCCTTCCTTGCCATCGCCAGCCTCGAACACCGCACTCAGGGCCAGACCAGACATCTGGAGCGTTCGCCGGATGTAGAGCCGCATCGCCGGCGCGTCATCGACAATCAATACTCGAAGTGCCATATCCAGTTTCCCTCTTACTTATCTTCATCGGTCAAAATCATCGATTCTTTCGGAATAAATCCAGAAATTTCACATACTTACACAGCGATCGATCCGGGTTCGGGCGACGTGACCCAAAACTCCCCCGTACCAATCGTCAACCCCAGGGTCCGGCCCTGTCCGCCGCCTACCGCCTCGCCCTCCAGCATCAGTCCATGACGCCACAGCAGCTTCCGGATGGCGAGATAGTTCTGCTTGCCAACCCCCGTCCCTTCTCCAGGAAACAAAGGGCCGCGCAGGCCAGGAATCTTCGCCCCCCCAATCATCTGCGCCCCGCCGGCGATCCGGATCAGCGTCCGTTTCGGGTCGCCTCCCAACCGGGTCATCTTGCTGAGCAGGAGTTGCAATCCGGTATCGGCAAACATCGCCGGATGCGACTCCGCCATCTCCCGGTCGAGCGACGAATCCGGCAGCTGAAAATGCAGCAGCCCGCCCACGCCTGAGCCCGGGTCATAAGCCGCCAAACCGATGCAGGAGCCCAGCGCATAAGTTACCAGGTAACTATCCCGGTCCTTACTCGTCCGGCACTCCGACACCCCAATTACAATTGCGTTCTTTCCCTTCGGTACCATGTTAGCTCCTCTCGATTCCTCCTGGCGGTTGACCGCCGCCGGCCAGCCGGTATACGGACGGCTTTATGTAATCCAATTGCGAGGCCAGCCCGTTTAGACTTTCGGCGTGGCCAACAAACAAGTAACCACCCGGCTCGAGGCGCCCGCGTATCTGGTTCACCACCAAGCCCCGCGTCGCCGAGTTAAAGTAAATCATCACGTTACGGCAGAACACCGCGGGAAAAGGCCCAATGGGCGGCAACGGCTCAATCAGGTTCAGCCGCCGGAACTCTACCATCCGGCCCACCTCGGGCTTGATCCGGAAGTGACCCTGCCACTTGCCCTCACCCCTGAGAAAGTAGCGGCGGCGCCACGCCTCCGGCAACGGGGCCAGACGCTCCTCGCGATAGACGCCCCGGCGCGCCTGATCGAGAATCGACGGGGAGATGTCGGTAGCCAGGATCCGCACTTGGCGGTAAGCGGCCTCCCCCAGCGCTTCGACCGCATACATCGCCATCGTGTATGGCTCCTCGCCCGAGGAACTGGCCGCGCACCAGACCGCAATTTCCGGCCGTTGCCGCTGCGCCAACAGCACCTCTTGCTGCCAGAATTCAAAGTGACTGGCCTCGCGCAGGAAATTGGTATGGTTCGTCGTCAGACAGTCGATGAACTCGAGCATCGCGGGACCATTCGGGTCCCGCTTGACGTGTTGCATGTACTCGTGGAGCGAGGCGAATCCGCCTCGCCGCATGGGCTCGGCCAGCCGTAGGGTCACCAGCGACTCCTTGCCGGCGCGAAGCTCAATACCAAGCCGCTGCTGGACTAGGGCACAGATGTCCCGGAACTCGGCCTCAGGAATGCCGGCCGGACTCCGCAGCTCCAGTCCGGCTGCCTCAGGCAGCGGCATCGTAGCTCTCCTTGGACAACATCCCCTCGAGGTCGAGAATTAAGCCCACGCAGCCATCGCCCAGGATCGCCGCCCCCGAAACGCCCGGCATGGTGCCGAGGTACTCGCCCAGGTTCTTGATCACCACCTCCTGCTTGCCCAGCAGTTCGTCTACCAGCAGGCAGTAGCGGCGCCCTTCGAGTTCGGCGGCAATCAGGATTCCCGCGTAAGGATCGGTCGTCTCCGGGGTCCGCCCCAGCATCTGGTAAAGGCGCAGCAAAGGCACCACCCGGTCCCGGACCAGCACCACTTCCTGAGCACCGTTAACCCGGTAGATCGAATCGGCTATCGGCCGGAAGATCTCGTGGACGCAGTGCAGCGGCAGGATGTACCGCTCCCCGGCCACCCGGACGGTCAGCCCGTCAATGATGGCCAAAGTCAGCGGGAAGCGGAGCAGAAAGGTCGTCCCCGTCCCGGGCTCGGAGCGGATCTCGATCCGCCCGCGCAGCTTCTGAATCTGCTTCTTGACGACGTCCATGCCAACTCCGCGGCCGCTGACATCGGAAATTTGGTCCGCCGTCGAAAAGCCCGGCTCAAAGATCAGTTCGAGAATCTTGTCCACGGGCAGGTTGGCGTCCTCCGGGATCAAACCGCGTTCGATGGCTTTTTTGAGTATCTTTGCCCGGTTGAGACCGCGGCCATCATCGGATACCTCAATCAAGACATTGCCCGACTGGTGCGAGGCGACCAGACGCACTTTCCCGATAGGCGGCTTGCTCGTCTGCTCCCGTTCGCCCGGGGCTTCGAGGCCATGGTCAACCGAGTTGCGGATCATGTGCATCAACGGATCGGCCAACTGCTCGACGATGGACCGGTCGAGTTCGGCATCCTCGCCGACCAGTTCCAGTTCGGCCTGCTTTCCCGACTTCTTCACCAGATCCCGGAAGGCCCGCTGCATCCGTTGGAACGTCTGCCGGATCGGAACGACCCGCAACGACATGGCAATCTTCTGCAGGTCGGTGGTGATCCGCCCTAACTGAGATAGGTTGCGTCCGAGGCGCGGCTCTCCCAGCTGCGCCAAGGAAGGATCCTGCTGCACGAGCGACTGCGCGATTACCAGTTCGCCCACCATGTCGACCAGGAAGTCGAGCTTGGCGGTCTCCACCTTCACGTGCGCGCTGTTGGCGTCGTTGGCGCGGCGCCGGGCGGCCGAGGCGTCAGCGCCGGAGGAAGAAGTTTCGAGGCCGCCCATACCCGCCGTCAACTGCTCGTCGATCGGCGACAAGGTTGGCGCGATCATCAACCCACCACTCGCCTCCTGGACTCCCCCACCGGCCTCCACAGCCAGCGGCTCGTCGTCAGGCGGCATCATCTCGTTGCGCAGCCGCTCGAGCAGTTCCGAATTGTCCGGCAAGGCCACGGCGTTACCGCCACGATCGTCATCGAGCCGGTTGACGATCTCTCCCAGCCGGTCGGCGCAGGCCAAAACCACGTCCACCAGCGACGGCGTCGCGGGCAAGGCGCCGTTGCGGACCAGGTCGAGCAGCGTCTCCACTTCGTGAGCCAGATCGCGGGTCGAGGTTAGGTTGAAGATGCCCGCCAGGCCTTTGATCGTGTGAAAGCTGCGGAAGATGGCATGAATCGGCTCTGCGCTTTGGGGCGACTGTTCGAGCAGCAACAGCTCCTGCTCGATTGTTTCAAGGTGTTCGCGGGCTTCACTGATGAAGTCGCCGATCATCGATAGATCTTGAAAAACCTCGGCGGACCCACCGGCGGCGACACGCTGCTGCGACAGCCGGGCGGCCAGTTCGCTGTCGGCGTTCATTTGCAGCAACTCGATCTGCTCTTCGAGCAGGGCGCTGAATCCGGGTCCGGGCGAGGCAATCTGCCGGGCCAACCCTTCCGCGCAGGCTGCCGTTTCGAGCATGCCGAGGTCGGTGGCGGCCGGCACAATCCGGGCGCACAAACCAGCTAAGGTCGCCATCCTGGCGCCACCCGGCAGCCCTTCCTCTGGAGAGAAGGCAAGGGTTTCGACGATAAGAGAATCAATCCAAGTGAGGAGATCAGCTTCTACGGACACGGCAACTCCTTGAAGTCGTTGGCAAACGGAACCAGGCTCATCAAAACCCAGACCTAAAGCAGTTGCTGCAGGTCAGCTTGGGAGAGGACGCAGTCTAGATCGAGCAGGATCTTGACCTTGCCCCGGATCTTGGCCACGCCCTGTACGTATCCGGACGAGATCAGTCCGTGGCTAAAGGTCTCCGTCTTCTCAATGTCGGAACTCTGCACCGGCATCACTTCACTGACCCCATCAACGATCACGCCGATGAGAAAGACGCTCTTGGCCATCTCTGGCTGAACGACCACGATGCAAGTACGCGCGTCGTACTCCACGCTCGGGACGCCCAGCTTCAGCCGTAGATCGATCACAGGGACGACCTTCCCGCGGAGATTGATGACGCCACGCACGTACTCGGCGGTATGCGGCACCGGGGTCACCTCCAGCATGCCAATGATCTCTTTTACCTTGGCCACCGGTACGGCGAACTCCTCTTTGCCCAAGCTGAAGATCAGATGTTTACTCGGTCCCCGGGCGGCCCCCGGAGCGGCAGGCGGCATCCCGCTGCGAATCTCTGTAGTTGGCGCGCTCATTGTGTTCATGTCAGCCTCGCGAAGTTTGCTTGGGCGTCTATCGCCCGTCGAGGTGCATATCGGTAGTTCGGGCCGAGTCTGAGAAAAAAAGTGAAGCGGAATTCTCTTTAAAGACCTCTCTCTTCCCTCCGATATGCCCCTTAGCGCCGGAGGAATCCCTCCTCTGGACGCCAGCCCTGAACAGGACAACTTCAGAAAAGGAATCAAGATGAAATACACAAAACCACACCGTCCCCTTGCCCTGCCCCGAGCGCTCCAACCCATCGTTTCGCTTTGTCTGCTGATCGCTTTGAGCAGCGGCCTGGCGCAAGCGGAACTCCGGGTCTCCATGTCCGAAGCGTTGAAGGCCGCCGTGAAGCGCCCCAGTCCGGCGTATAGCCCGATTGCCAAGCAAATGCGCGTGGCAGGCGATGTCGAAGTGGAGGTCAACATCACCAAAGAGGGCGATGTTGAGAACGTAAAGGTGCTTTCCGGCAATGCGCTGCTGACCGCGCCGGTTGTTAAGGCCGTCAAGGAGTGGAAGTTCAGCCCCTTCGCGAGCGAGGCCGTCACGCAGTTGAAGTTTACGTTTAAGCCGGAATAGGCACGGCCTGTTTCCGATCATTATTTGAGGAGAAGAATCGCATGTCCCAATGGTCTGCAGGAAAACGTCTGTCCATCACCACCGCGCTTGTCGTCGGTCTCGCCGTAGTTCTCGGCATCAGCGCGGCGTGGGTTACCAGTCACCTAGGCAATCAGCTCGACCGCGCCATTAACCAACTGGCTCGGCAGCAAATGCTCGCCGGACTAATCAGTACGCGAGTGGGCGAGATTGATTCGCTCGAGCGTGGCGTCGCCATGGCGATGATGCTCCAGCAGACGTCGAACGTGGAGGAACTCCGGCAGAAGCTGAACACCAAGGAGCAGGAAGCCCGGAAGGCGCTCGAAGAGCTGAAAGGCCTGTCCACCGGCGCCTCCGCGCAGGATCTTCAGAGCATGATCGCTGACTTCGATGCCGCTTTCGATCTGCACAATCAGGTTCTCAGGGCCCTGAACGAGCAGAAGATGGACGTTGCCATCGCCACGTTAAATGAAAAGCTGCTGCCCAAACTCCGCCAATTGGGCGACCGCGGGCGGCATCTGGTCGACGAGCAGGCACGGCAATTGACCACCGTGGGACAGGAAGCCGAATCGGCTCGCTCGCTTAGCTTCCTCAGCATGCTCACGCTCGGTCTGCTCAGCGTCGTCGTCGGTCTGGCCGCGGTGATCAGCGTTCGTAAAATCCAGACGGTTCTCCGTCAATCGGTCGCCGACCTGAACGAAAACGCCCGCCGGTTGGCCAATACCGCCGGACGGGTCTCCGCCTCCAGTCAGTCCGTCTCCCATGCCGCCAGCGAACAGGCCGCCTCTCTTGAAGAGACTTCGGCCTCGACCGAAGAGATCCACTCGATGACCAAACGCAACGCCGAAAACGCGGAATCGGCTACCCGCAAAACGAACGAAGCCTCGGCCACCATTCACGAAGCCAACCAGGCCCTCGCCCAAATGGTCAACTCGATGAACGAGATCACCACCTCGTCCAATAAGATCTCGAAGATCATCAAGGTCATCGACGACATCGCCTTCCAAACCAACATCCTCGCCCTCAATGCAGCCGTTGAAGCGGCTCGCGCCGGCGAGGCCGGTATGGGTTTCGCCGTCGTCGCCGATGAGGTCCGCAACTTGGCGCAGCGCTCGGCGCAGGCCGCCCGGGACACGACCCAACTCATCGAAGAGTCCATCACCCGTGCTGCCGAAGGCAAAGACAAGCTCGACGAAGTGGCGCGCGCCATCACGGTCCTGACCAATAGCTCCCTGCAAGCCAAGTCGCTCGTCGAAGAGGTGTACGCCGGCAGCCAGGAACAGTCCCGCGGCATCGCACAGATCTCCCGCGCGGTCCTGCAAATGGAGCAGCTCACCCAACAACTCGCCGCCACCGCCGAGGAAAGCGCCGCCGCCGGACAAGGCCTTGCTACACAAGCCCACCGCGTCGATGAGATTGTGGTGAACCTCCAGAAAATCGTCGGCTTCAACGACACGGCGCCCACGGCC
>LNFE01000137.1 GCA_001464575.1 Acidobacteria bacterium Ga0077553
TCCGCCACCACGCACACCCCCAGCCTGAAAGCCCTGCGGCAAGCTACCGAAAACCGGCCCGCCCCCACTACCCGTGGCGGCTACACCGACCAGTTCGATAAGCCCGCTAACCTGCAGCCCGTCGCCGCTGGTCACGACCGCGATCCGGAGTCGATCCTGCCGCTCGACGACAACGACTTCAAACCGTTCTAACCTCCACTCCCGCTTGAACCCTCGCCCGGCCGCCCACCCGCAGCCGGGCTTTCGTTTTCTGTATAATCATACAGGGCACTGAATAATCATTCAGTGCCTTTCTTCTTTCCTGTCAACCGGAGGCCGTACCCGCCACATGCTCCTCGCCGCTCCCCCGCTCCAGGCACCCGACCTGCGCAGCGATCTCGACCTGACTATCGAGGAACTCGTCCGCCTCATCGATCTCGCCGATGATCTGAAGCGAAACCCCGCCTCCTATGCCCACACCCTCGACGGACGCTACCTCAGCCTCCTGTTCGAAAAACCCTCCCTCCGCACCCGCTTCACGTTCGACCTCGCCATCCAGCAGCTCGGCGGCGGCGCCGTCACCCAGATCGGTCCTATCGGCGACCGCGAACCCCTCGCCGACATCGCCCGCAACCTCGACCGCTGGACCAACGCCATCGTCGCCCGCGTCTTCTCCCAGAACACCATCGAGGAACTCGCCCGTTGGTCCCGCGTACCCGTGATCAACGCGCTGAGCGACCTCTATCACCCCTGCCAGATCCTCGCCGATGTCCAAACCATCCGCGAACGCTTCGGCCGCTGGGAGGGCCTCAAACTCGCCTACGTTGGCGATGGCAATAACGTCGCTCACTCGCTCCTGCTCAACGCCGGACGCCTCGGCATCCATGTCGCCATCGCCAGTCCGGAAACCCATTCGCCGCTGCCCGAGATCACCGCATCCGCCCGCGAAGCCGGCGTCGAGTTCACCCTCACCCCCGATCCTCGCGAGGCCGTCGACGGCGCCCACATCGTCTATACCGACGTCTGGGCCAGCATGGGCCAGGAGAGCGAAGCCCTCGAACGCCAGCGCATCTTCGCGCCCTATCAGGTCAACGCCCCGCTCCTCGCCGCCGCCCGCCCGGAAGCCATCTTCCTCCACTGCCTGCCCGCCAAGCGCGGCCAGGAGGTGACCGAAGAGGTCATCGAGTCCCCGCAGTCGGCCGTCTTCGATCAAGCCGAAAACCGGCTCCACGCCCAGAAGGCGCTCCTGCTTCTCCTCGTCCGCTAACACTTCTATGTCCACATCTGACAAGGTTCAACTCTGGGGCGGCCGCTTCGCCTCCGGCCCGTCGGCCAACTTCGAGCAGTTCTCGGAATCGCTCTCGTTCGATAAACGCCTCGCCGATTGCGATATCCGCGGCTCCCAAGCCTTCGCCCGCGCCCTCGAACGCGTCGGCATTCTCTCGGCCGAAGAGTGCGCGACGATGATCGCGGCGTTCGACACCCTGCGCGAAGAGGCCCGCACCCCCGAGTTCTACGCCGGCGCCACCGACGAAGACGTTCACACCCTCATCATCCGCAAGCTGAAAGCCAAAGTGGGCGGCCTCGCCGACAAGATCCACACCGGCCGCAGCCGCAACGAGCAGGTCTCGGTCGACACGCGCCTCTGGCTCCGCGAGCAAATCGACGTGACCACGGCTCTCCTCGTCAGTTTCCTCGATGAACTCCTCGCCCTCGCCCATCGCTACGAAACGGCCATCATCCCCGGCTACACCCATCTCCGCCGCGCCCAGCCCGTCCTCTGGCCCCACTACTGCCTTGCCTACTTCGAGATGTTCCTCCGGGACCTCGAACGGCTCCAGCAAGCCCGCGCCCGCGTCAATCTCTGCCCTCTCGGCAGCGGCGCCCTCGCCGGCTCCGGCTTCCCCTTCGACCGCCACGCCATCGCCGCCGACCTCGGCTTCGCCGGCATCACCCGCAACTCCATGGACGTCTCCGGCGACCGCGACTGGGCCCTTGACTTCCTCTACGCCGCCTCCACCGCCATGCTCCATCTTTCGCGTCTCGCCGAAGACTGGATCCTCTACTCAAGCGAAGAGTTCGGCTGGATGGACCTCGGCGACGGCGTCACCAGCGGCTCCAGCCTCATGCCGCAAAAGAAGAACCCCGATTCGCTCGAACTCATCCGCGGTAAATCCGGCCGCGTCTTCGGCAGCCTCACCTCGCTCTACGTCACCGTCAAAGGCACGCCCATGACCTACAACCGCGACATGCAGGAAGACAAAGAGCCCCTCTTCCTCGCCGCCGATCAACTCGCCGGATGCCTCGCCATGATCCGCGAAGTCACCGCCACCGTAGTGCTGAAACCAGCCGTCCCCGCCCAGGCCGCCGAAGAAAGCTGGACCGTCGCCACCGACATCGCCGAGGCCCTCGCCCGCTTCGGCACCCCCTTCCATCAAGCCCACAAACTCGCCGGTCGCCTCGTCCTCGAATCCCTCAATCAAGGCAAGAAGCCGCTCGATTGGACGCCAGAAGAACTCGCGGCCTTCTCTCCCGAATTCACGCCCGAAATGGCCGAATTCCTCCGCCCTGCCCGTGGCATGCAGAACCGCTCGGTGCCCGGCGGCACCGCCCCCAGCGCCGTCGCCCAGGCCCTCGCCGAAGCCGCCGAACGCCTCAACGGATTCCGCGCATGAACAAGGCATTCCGGCAAGGCCAGATTCTGAAGCTGATCTCCTACCAGCAGATCCACACGCAGGACGAGATCGCGCAGAAACTGGCCAAGCTCGGGGTGTCCGCCACGCAGGTCACGCTCTCCCGCGATATCCGCGAACTCGGCCTGGCCAAAACGCCGCAAGGCTACCAGCGCTTGGCTTCCCCCACCCCTGCCGGCCCCACCCTCGCCACCATCCTCAGCGAATACCTCCTCGATATCCGCGAGGCCCAGCATCTGCTCGTCCTCAAGACGCCCCCAGGCCACGCCTCCACCCTCGCCGCCGCCCTCGATCGCGCCGCCTGGCCCGAACTCGCCGGCACCATCGCGGGCGACGATACGGTCCTGGCCATCGCCCCAGACCTCGCCAACGCCCGCAAGCTCAAGCGCCGCCTTCTGCACCCGGCCTAAAACGCCCCCGCCATCTTCTTCGTCCCGGCCTCCACCACCAGCCAGACTTTCTCAAACGTCGACAGCCGGATCCGTCCATCGAGCACCCGGTACTGCTTCTCTTCAATCCGCTGCAGCAGCCGCGAGTAAATCTCGATCAATGCCCACAGAGACGCCCGGCTCCCCCGTTCCACCATCCCGATCAGCGGCCGCGCTTCATCATAGTAAGCCCGCGCCCGCCCGGCCTCAAACTTCATCAGTTCCACGAAGCCCGGCGTATACGCAATCCCCCGCGCATCCACCCCGAACCGCCGCAGATCCTCCGCCGGCACGTACACCCGCCCCAGCCCCGCGTCCTCCTGCACATCCCGCAGAATGTTCGTCAACTGAAACGCGATGCCGCACTTCTCGGCCAGTTCGAGCGCCTTCGGATCTTCGAACCCGAAGATATGAATGATCGTCAGCCCCACCACGGAGGCCACCCGGTAGCAGTATTGGTACAGATCCGCGAACGTCTCCACCGGCTTCGGCGTCAAATCGCTCGACACCCCGTCGATCATGTCGAAAAAGTACTGCCGCGGAATCCGAAAACGTTCCACCGTGTCATGGAAGGCCGGCCACACCGGATGGCTCCCGTACTCGCCCCGCAGCGCTCGCTCCAGGTCTCCGCGCCACTGCGCCATCGTCTCGGGGGTCGTCCCTTCGAGATCATCGCTCAGATCATCGCAATACCGCATGAACGCGTAGACGGCGCACATCGCGTCCCGCTGCTCCTTCCGCAGCAGCACGAAGGAATAGTAAAAGTTCTTCGCCCGGCTCCGCGCCACATCGCGGCAGTAAGCGTACGACTGCTCCACCGCCTTCGTCACGCCGACACCCACAGCGCCTTCAACAGCAGCCCCACGCGTTCGAGCTTCCCGATCTTCGGCCGCTCCTTCAGAACGTCCCACCCTTGCCGTTCAATCTTGTCCAGCACCGCCAGCCCCCCCTCGCTGAACAGCCGAAGGTCCAGCGCCAACCGCCGATCCACCATGCCTGGCAGCGCCAAGCCCTCTTCGAATAGCCGCCGCGCCACCCCGCAGGCCTCTTCCATCACCCGGGCAAACCCCGGCGTGAACCGCCGTTCGAAAAGGTCCGCATCGGTCACCCCATGCCGCGCCATCAGATCCTGCGGCAGGTACACCCGGTCCTTGCCCGTGTCCACCGTCACATCCTGCCAAAAATTTGCCAACTGCAGCGCCGTACACGTCTTATCGCTCAAGGCATACCGCGCCGCGTCCCGGTATCCGCATAGGCCCAGCACCAACCGCCCCACCGGGTTGGCCGAGTAGACGCAGTACTCCAGCACCTCGTCCCAATTCGCATACCGCGTCTTCACCTGATCCTGTTCAAACGCATAGATCAGGTCGGCAAAGGTCTGCCGATCCAGCTCATACTGCCGCACCGTCGGCCCCAACGCCACAAACACCGGGTGGCTCGCCGCCCCGGCGTACATCCGGTCCAACTCCTCCCGCCACCAACCCAACAGCCGCAGGCTCTCGGCCACATCGCCAATCTCATCACCCAAATCGTCCGCCCACCGGCAAAACGAGTAGACGTTGTAGAAATCCTGATGCAGCCTCTTGGGCAGCAGCACACTCACCACGTGAAAGTTCTCGTAGTGCGAAGTCGCCAGCCACTTCGTATACGCCAGGGATTCCGCCGCCGTCCAAACCCGACCCACCGCCGCGGCGTCGCGAACAAAGTCTTTGGGCTGCAGATGCACTTAGGGAATAATAGCGGTTTTCATGCGGCCGCTTGAATTCATCAGGTAGCGCAGCACTTCTTTAATCTTGTGCAGCGGCTCTTCGCCCACCACAAAATCGCGGGCCCGGATGTCGCCTCGGGTCACAGCCTGCAGCGCCTTCTGAATCAGCTTCGGCGTGTGATGGAAACTGGCCTTGCAGGTCAGCTCAGAGTAATGCAGCAGATTCGTATCCAACTGCACCTGCGTCTCCGTCGGACACCCGCCAAAGAAATTCACCGTGCCGCCCTTGCGCAGCATTCTTACCGACAAGTCCCAAACTTCCGGCTTGCCGACAGCTTCAATCACCACATCGGCGCCGCGCCCTTCGGTCAGCGCCCGAACCGCCGCCGGTACATCCTCGGTTTCTACCGTCGAAATCAGCTCCGCCGCACCCATCCGTTTGGCATCATCGAGTTGCACCTGCCGCCGCGCAATCGCAATCACCCGGGCGCCCATCACCTTCAGCATCCGGACAAACATCAGGCCGATCGGCCCCAGCCCGATGACGACAACCGTATCGCCCTTGCGCACGTTGCTCTCTTCGATCCCGCGCAGGACACAAGCTATTGGCTCAGCCAGCGCCGCATCGACGTAATCCACCTGCTCGGGAACCGCGTAGAGATTCTTCTCCACAATCCGGCCCGGAATCCGGATGTACTCAGCATAGGCGCCATTGTTGAACAGCAGATCCTCGCACAAGTTCTCCAGGTCGCGCTTGCAATAAAAGCAATCGCCGCACGGAGCCGAGTTCGCAGCCACCACCCGCTGCCCCATCCGAAACTTCGACACTTCCCCGCCCACCGCAACGATGTCCCCGGCCAGCTCGTGCCCAAACAGCGCCGGGGGCATGATCATGCGGGCGTGATAGCCGCGCCGGAAAACCTTCACATCCGTACCGCACGTCAAAGCCGCCTTCACCCGAACCAGCACGTCCTTCGGACCCAGCTTCGGTATGGCAACCTGCTCGATCTTCACGTCCTCTTTGCCGTACAGGACGGCGGCCGTCATTTGATGATTGTTCACGAGCGGTAACCTTGGGGCTTCACTACAATTTTCAGTGATTCTGTCGTTGGATGCAACGCCAGTTCAAAACCATCCATTATCTGTTCGAGCGAGACGCGGTGCGTTACCAACGCTTCCACTGGCAGCGCGCCGCTGAACACAAGATCGGCGGATTCTCGCTGCAAGTCCACATCGGCGCTGTAGGAACCTAGCAGCACGCGCTCCCCCATGCAGATGTCTTTGCCGGATAGCTCGATGCGCTCTTTGTCGGACGTCTGTGCAAACAATACTATTTTCGCACCTGGGCGCGTCACGCGTACGGCCTCCTCCACCACCCCCGGCGCCGACACCGCGACGAAGACGATGTCCGCCCCTCGGCCCTCCGTCCGCGCCGCCGCTTCGGCCTGGAGATTATCCACCGTTGGGTCTAGCGCCTTCTCCGCCCCGAACCGCTCGCCCATCGCCCGCCGCCCCGCCATCCGATCCGTCACCAACGTCCGAATGCCCTTGTGCTTCAAAAGCATCGTGAAGATGAGGCCAATCGGCCCCTGCCCCATCACGATCGCCAACTCGTCCGGCCGCGGCGCCGCCAGCGCCACGCCCTTCACGCAGGTGTTCACCGGCTCCACAAAACTCGCCGCGTCGAAGCTGACGCCATCCGGAATCTTCTCCACACCCCGTTCTACGATCCAATCCATGATCCGGATGTACTCGGCAAACCCGCCGCCCGCCGGCTCAAACCCCGCCGTAATGCCCACGCGCTTATAGCCCGGGCATTGCGCGTACAGTCGCCGCGCGCAGTAAAAGCAGTTCGAGCATGGAATATGGTGGAACGCCACCACGCGGTCGCCCACAGCAAACTTCGTTACGCCCTCGCCCACCGCCGCCACCACCCCGGCTGTCTCGTGCCCGTAAATTCGCGGTGGCGTCAACAAGTCGTACTCAATTTTCTTGAGATCCGTATGGCAGATCCCGCAGCTCTCCACGCGGACCAGCAACTCGCCCGGCCCCACCGTAGGCGTCGGAATTTCTTCCACCACCACTTGGCTTTTCCCGCGGTACACCGCCGCTTTCATGAGTTCAGAGTTCGCACTGGGCAAGAAATTCTCCTAAAGCTTCTGATGCTTCCCGGCCCCGCCGGGCCATACGCACAACATCGGCCGGGTGGCGAATCGCGGCCAGCGCAATCCGCGCTTTCTGAAACCGTCCGTCGGCGTCCCGGTACCGGTTAAAGTCCAAAGCAAAATCCTCGGTCGCCAAATCACTCACCACCCGAACAGCATAAAACGAACCGGCAAACCGTAGCCCGCCCGCTTCCATCTCTACCGCATCCGCGCCCCGCTCCCGAAGCGCCGCTTTCTCCGCCGCCGTCCGGACGAACCGGTCGCCGGACCACAGTACGCCCCGCCGCGCCGTTGGCATCTTCCGCGGCGCCAGGGCCGCCCGGTCTCCCGCCTCCGTCCGCACTCCTAAAGCCACGAACACATCGTTCAACTGCAGCGCCGGATCCAGCGCACCGCACCAACCGATGCTCATCACCGCCGACACCGTCTCCCGCTCCCGTGCCGCGGCCAATCCCGCCGCCGCCAGGCGCGGCCCCGCACCGTTGGCAACCATCGTCAGCGGCTGCCCGTTCCATTCCGCCTGCCGCGCATAGTCCACCGGCCAATCCAGCTTTCGCACGCCCTTGCAGTGGCGCAGCCAGCCCGTAAACTCCATTCCATCCGACGCCACGGCGACAATCATACGCAGTATCCGTTCGCGCGAAACCAGGCCGCCGCCCGCTCCAGGCCAACCTTCGCCGGCGCCGGGGCATAGCCCAGCTCCCGCGCCGCCTTGGCATGGGTCACCCACATCTTCTTCCGCGCCATCTTCACGCCTTCGAGCGGCGCCCGCGGTGCCTGGCCTGTCACCGCAGCCCAACCGGTGCTCACCAGCGCCGCCGCGTAAGCCACCGCGTACGGCACCTGAAACTTCGGCGGGTCGCCCAACGCGGCAAAGATCTGCTGCAGCGTCAGGTTCTCGCTCCCCAAAATATACCGCTCTCCCACCCGCCCCCGCTCCGCCGCCAGCAGATGCCCCCGCGCCACATCCCGGACATCCACCACGTTCAACCCCGTATCGAGATACGCCGGCATCCGCCCGCTCAAAAAATCGACAATCGTCTGCCCCGTCGGTGTCGGCTTGAAGTCATGGTCGCCCACCGGCGCCGTCGGGTTCACAATCACCACCGGGAACCCCTCCCCGGCAAACTCCAACGCCACCCGCTCAGCCAAAAACTTCGAACGCTTGTAGTGCCCCGTCATGTCTGCGAGCGTCACCGGCAGCGACTCATCGCCCATCCCGCCCGCGACAAACTGGATGCAGCCCACCGTGCTCGTATAGACCACCCGGTCCACCCCCGCCGCGCGCGCCGCCGCCAACAAATTCCGCGTCCCTTCCACGTTCGACCGGTACAACTCCTCCGGTTCCCGCGACCACAGTCGATAGTCCGCCGCCACGTGATACACCATCCCGCAACCCGCTACAGCGCGGTCCAGCGACGCCCGGTCCTGCAGGTCGCCCGTCACCACGGTGAAGCCCTGATACAGCTCCGGCAACTCCCGCACCGGGTTCCGGCCCCGCGTCAGAGCCCGCACCGCCACCCCACTCTCGGCCAACTGCTGAGCCACATGCCAGCCCACGAATCCGGACGCGCCGGTAACTAACGCCGGTTTCAACGCTCTGCTTTCAGGAACGTCGAAAGCGCCAGGAGCGGGAACGAGTTCCGGTAGAGGTGGTATCGCAGGTAGAACACATTTGGGAAACCGGTTCCCGTCGCCGCGTCTTCCGTCCAGGTGCCGTCCTCGTTCTGGTTTTGAATCAGATATTCGACGCCCCGCTGCACGCTGGACGAATACGTATCGCCGCTGGCGAGCAAACCCATCACGGCCCAGGCTGTCTGAGAAGGCGTCGAAGCCGCCGCGACAAATCCATTGCCCCGATAGCTCTCCGGGCTCTCGCCCCAGCCGCCGTCCGCATTCTGGATCGAACGGAGCCACTCACCCGCCCGCAGCACGGCCACTTCGCGATCGCTTTCGCCGCCCGCCCGCAGACCGCGTACCGCGAAACAGGTGCCGTAGATGTAGTTCACACCCCAGCGCCCTTGCCAGCTGCCGTCGGCTTCCTGCGAATTCAAAAGATAGGCGAGCCCCTTGCGGATCGCCGGATGTTCCGGGGCTACCCCGTGCAGCGTCAACGCCTCCACGACGCGGCCCGTAATGTCCGGGCAAGTCGGGTCCAGCATCGCGTTATGGTCGGCAAACGGCACGTCGCTCAAGAACTGCCAGTTGTTGTCGACGTCAAACGCCGCCCAGCCGCCGTCGGTCGACTGCATGGCCAACAGCCAATTGACGGCGCGCTTTTCCGCGCTCGCCTGCGAGGCTGACTTCTCACACTTCGAAAAATGGAGCCCGAGCAGCACCATCGCGGTGTCGTCGATGTCGGGGTAGTGCTCGTTGGCGAACTCAAAGTACCAGCCGGAGGGCTCGACGTCCGGACGCTTTACGCTCCAGTCGCCCTTCCGCCGCACCTCTTTCGTCAACAGCCAATCACCCGCCCGGGTCATCACCTCTTTCGGCGCCATGCCACTTTCACCCAGGGCATGAGAGGCGATCGCCGTATCCCAAACCACGGAGAAGCAGGGCTGGAAGAAGAATCGCTTCCCATCGTCCACCATCAGGTTGGCGAACTGGTTTTCCGCCTCCGCCCGGTCCTGATGTTCCGGACCATAACCGAGCAGGTCCATGGCCATGATCGTGTACATCATCGGTGGGTAGATCGCCGCGAGTCCGTCGGTATATCGCGTCCGTTCGGTAATCCACTCCATCGCCTTGCGGATAGCGCGTTGGCGGATCGCGCCGCTTCCGTACTTCTCCCACCACTTGAACACTTTGTCGATGCGGAGAAACGTGTTCCGGCGATTGAAGAAGCCGTCATCGCGGGGCAGCGCCAGCGTCACGCCCGGCACCAGGAGCTCTTCGAGCGAAAAACCATGCGGAACCGGCCGCGGCTCCACCGTCATCGCGTGCACAATCGAAAGCGGGATCACAATGGCCCGCGTCCACGAGCTCATCTCGTAGATCACTTTCCCGAGCAGAATCAACTCCGGGGGAATTGAGGGCACGTGTTGCCGCGGATACAAGCCAAACAGGCTCAAATTAATCTTGACGTAGCTGTTGGCCGCCTGCAGGCCACCCAAACTCAAAATCGTCTGCCGCAGCGACGCCATTCGCGGGTCGTCCACCGGCAGCCCGGCCGTCTTTAGCGCAAAATACGCCTTCACCGAGGCGTTCACATCCGGCGGGCCACCCAGGAAAATGTTGAAGCCGCCGCCCGGTAACTGCCGCTCCAGAATGGAGCGGACGGCCCGATCGATCTGCAGCCGTGCCGGGGGCTTCCATTCGCCGTTCTCCGGCGGATAGAGCCACAGTTGGAGCAGGATGTAGTCGGCTTCGAGCGTGGTATCAGCCGTAAGATCGCCCCACCAGTAGCCGGCCTCGTGCTGGTTTCCGGCGAACCAGTCCACGGATCGCCGCGCCGCTTGCGCTGCCGAAGCCACCAACGCATCAGTAACTTGCAGGCTGGGGGTCATACGGAAGCGGGCATGCTGATTTGCGTCAGACGAGCGCTGTTCAATTCCGGCGGCAGTTGGAATCGTACGTCTTCCTCCCGCACCTCCAACTCCTCCACATCCGAAAAGCCATTCGCCTTCAGGAAGTCCATAATCTGTTCGACCAGATGTTCCGGGGCGGAGGCGCCCGCGGTGATCGCTACCGTCGCAACCCCCGGTAACCACTCCGGCCGCACGTCGGACTCATCATCCACCAGGTAAGCCGGAACACCAGAGTTCTGGCAAACTTCGACCAGCCGCTGCGAGTTCGAACTGTTCTTCGATCCCACCACGAGCAACAGATCGCACAACGGCGCCACGGCCTTCACGGCCACCTGCCGGTTCTCGGTGGCGTAGCAGATATCCTGCGAATGCGGCCCCTGAATTAGCGGAAAACGCTCCACCAGCCGTTTCACAATATGGCTGGTCTCGTCCAAGCTCAGCGTGGTCTGGGTCAAATAGGCCATCTTGGTGGGGTCCGCCACTTCCAGGCGATCCACATCCTCAACGGTCGACACCAACTTCATAGCCTCCGGCGCCTCGCCGAGGGTGCCAACGACTTCGTCATGATTTTCGTGCCCGATCAGGACGATGGAATACCCCTTGCGGGCAAACTTCACCGCCTCCAAATGCACCTTGGTAACCAGCGGGCACGTGGCGTCGATCACGTTCAAATCCCGGGCCACCGCATCCGTACGAACCGACGGAGCCACGCCGTGCGCGCTAAAAATCACCCGCCCCTTGGACGGCACCTCATCCAGCTCTTCAACGAAGACTGCTCCCGCGGACCGCAGCTCATCCACCACATGCTTGTTGTGGACAATCTCCTTCCGCACGTAAATCGGTGCGCCGTACATCTCGAGCGCGATCTTGACAACGTCAATCGCTCGCACTACACCCGCGCAAAAACCGCGCGGCGTTAAGAGAATAATCTTCTTCCCGGATGCCATAAGAACGGATCTATCCAATTATAGCCCGGATCTGTTGGACCAATTCCTCCTCGCCCTCAATCACTACCCCGATCCGCAGCCAAAACACTCGTACGGGCTCCATAATCTGAGCCAGGTCCGCGGGCAAATTCATTAAATCTTTTTCGGTTGTTAACAATACCTCCGCCTCCTGCAGTTGAGCGTGCTCGCGCATCCGCAGCAGCTCGTGGTGCCGATACTGGTGGTGGTCGCCGAACGTCCAGCGGAATAGGGGCTGCAAACCTTGCTCCCGGAGGCTCGACCAGAACGTCGCCGGATTGGCGAGGCCGCAAAACGCCGCCGCCCGCTCGCACTGCAATATGGCCGGTTCCCCCGTCCGGGCGTCCATCCAAGTCTCCGCCACCACATGCGACCGGTAGAGAGGAACCGGGCGCAACCGCCGTCGCAGCGCGCCGTAAACACGCCCCCGCGCCGTACGGGTCAGCAAAATCGCGGAAGCGCGATCGAGCGCATCCGGCATCTCCCGCAGCCGGCCCAACGGAAACGGCGCGTCGCCGGAAAACGGGTCACGCGCGTCGAGCAAGACCAGGTCGAACTCCCGAGCCAGTCGATGATGTTGAAAACCGTCGTCCAGCAGGAAAACCTCTGGATGCAGCGCCGCCTCCATGGCACGCCCTACCGTGTAGCGATCACTTCCCACACCGACGTGAGCCCGGTGCGACCGGACGAAAATCTGCGCCTCGTCGCCGGTGCGCTCAATCGGGGCTTCCGTCCCACGCGGCACGACGGTAGCCTCTTCGGTCAGCAGCCGCTTGTAGCCGCGCGTCAGAATCGCGGGATCGCGAAAGTGTTTGGCAAGGGTCAGGACCGTGGGCGTCTTCCCTGCCCCGCCCATACTGATGCCGCCGACGCTGATCACCGGGGTATCCAATCGCTTCGGAAGCGTTCGAGCCCGATTCCGGCGCGCGCCCCAGGCCCACAGGGCGCCAAGCGGCCCCAGCACCAGCAGGAATAGCCACGGATGCAGCAGTATGGGCCACGCCTCTTCAATCTCCTCTTCGAGCACGGCCATCGTCCGCCGCAGCGCCCCGCGCCGCTCTTCGGCCAAGGCCTGCGCCCGCTCGCCCCAACCCGCGGGATTCCGCAGCGTGTCCGCCACGACGGCGGCGAAATCCTCCCGCGTGCAACGCCGCAGCCCGCGGCCCTGCGTGAAGGCCGCAGCCACCTCGGCGAAGTTTTCCATGGATGGACCGGCGACGACTGGCTTGCCCAGGACGGCCGCTTCGAGAATGTTGTGGCCCCCGCGCTGCGCAAGCGTTCCGCCCATGAAGACCACATCGGCCAACCGGTAAACGCCGCTCAGTTCGCCCAACGAATCGAGCAGCAGAACGCCCGGCACCGGCACCCCGATCTCGGCGCTGCGGCGACGGAAGGGAATGCCCGCGGCCTCCAGCTTCCGCGCGACCACATCAAACCGCTCCGGTTTGCGCGGCGCCAAAACCAATAGAAGGTCCGGGAACTCGGCGACCCATTGCCCCCATGCCGCGATCACGGCATCGTCTTCGTCGATATCCTCGCAATGCGTGCTCGCCACCACGAGCACCTTCCCCGCCCCCCGGACCATCGCCTCCACCTCCGGCGGGGCCAAGATCCGCGCCGTGTCCAGATCGTACTTTAGGTTGCCGTTATTCACGGCGTGCGGCGCTCCAAGTGTCCTATAGCGCTTTACGTCCTGATCGCTTTGCACCAGCACCCGGTGCGGAATCGCCATCACGGGCGCGAACAACCAGCGGAAGCGCAAATACCGCGGGAGCGCGCGGTCCGAGATCCGCCCGTTCACGACGACGAGCCGTGCCCCGCTCCTCCGCGTTTCGCGCCACAGGTGCGGCCAGATCTCGGTCTCGAGAATCACGACCAGGGTCGGGCGCAACGCCCGCAGAACCCGCCGTACCGCGAAGAAAAGATCGACTGGGGTGAAAAAGATTCCGTCGGTGGACTCCGCCAGCTTCTGCTCGGCCATCTGCCGGCCTGTCGCTGTGGTGGTCGAAACGTAGATCGGAGTGTCCGGATACTTCGCCCGCAACGCCTTCACGAGATCAACCGCGCTAAGCACTTCCCCCACCGACACCGCGTGCAGCCAGATTCCTCCCGGGGCGATGACCGGGAACGGTAGTCCGCCAAACCGCTCCGGCAGAGTGCGACCGTAGCGAACCATCAGAAAGACAAAGAGCGCGGGAAACCCGACGAACTGAGCCAGACGATAGAGGAGATAGATCAGAGTCTGCAATCGACAGCCCCCAGTATAACGGCGGGGAACCATTCTTCAGGCATCCGCGTCCCCTACAATGAAAACCATGAAGGCCGTTACCGCCACCCTCTTGTTGACCGCTGCCCTTTGGGCCGAGAAGAAGCCGGAGCCGTTTCGCCCGGCCGCCATCGAGACCTACGCGTCGAAACAGACCAATCAGGGGCTCACGGTCGCCGCCGTCGCCTATGACGATGCGGACGAAGCCAAAGCCGCCTTCGGCAAGCTCAATCCGTATGAGCACGGCATTCTGCCGGTGCTGGTGCTGTTCAAGAACGACGGGTCCAAAACTCTCAATCTTGAACATGCTCGCTTTCAATATCTCGTTCCCGGCTCCCGCAAGCTGGACGAGACCCCGGCCGAAGACATCAGCCGGCTGAAGGGCCCAGCCCGCCCGCGCTATAACCCCACGCCTCTGCCCACCACCGTCCCCGGCATGCGCCGGAACAAGAATCCGCTGCAGAACCCCGTGATCATTGAGCGGGCCTTCTCTGCGAAAATGCTCCCGCCCGGAGAAACCGCCCATGGCTTCTTGTACTACCAGACGGGGCACACACGGACTGCGAGCCTGTACATCACTGGCATCACGGAAGCCCAGACTAGCCAGGAGCTCTTCTACATGGAAGTGCCGCTCGGGGCGAAGTAGCCTATATTTTCTTCGTAGCAGGGGCAGGCTTCGCCGCAGCCGGTTTCGGCTTTACGACCGCCGGTTTCGGTGCAGCGGGCTTGGGAGCGGCGGTTACCGGATAGCCCTCGCGGCGAACGACGACTCGCATTTTCACGGGAACCGCCGGCATGTCGCCCCGGCTCTTCGGGACGTTAGCGATCCGGGTAACCAAGTCCATACCCTCAACTACCTGGCCGAAGATCGTGTGGCGTCCGTTCAAGTGCGGTGTCGGGCCCTCGGTAATGAAGAACTGGCACGAGCCAGTGCCCGGACCCGCGTTGGCCATCGCCAGGCGTCCCGGAACGTCGAACTTCAGGGTGGGGTGGAATTCATCCGGGATTGCTTCCGTTCCGCCGGTGCCGGTGCCGAGTGGGTCTCCGCCCTGGATCATGAACCCGGGGATGACCCGGTGGAAGGTCAGGCCGTTGTATAGGGGCGTCTTCGATCGCACTCCGGTTTTGGGGTTCAGCCATTCTTTGCGGCCCATCGCTAGATCCGAGAAGTTCTTCACCGTAATTGGCGACTCGTCGGCGAACATTTTCGTGACGATAGTTCCCAAGGTAGCCGCACCCTGGGTGATGGTGAAATAAGCATAGGTGCCGGGTTCACGCGCCGGTTTGGCAGGAGCCACCGCAGGTTTCACCGCGGTTGGTTTCGGCGCCGCTGGCTTCGGAGCCGCGGCCGGGGGTTGCGCCAAAGCTAACACCGGCGCAACAATCAGGAGCCATCGCAAGTTCATATCTCCTCAGCTTAAACCGTCGGGCCTGCGGTTCGCATCCAAATCACTATGAGTTCAACAGAGATTACGACCCTGGGCGGCGGCTGCTTCTGGTGCCTGGAGGCGGTATTCGACCGCATGAGAGGCGTTCTGTCGGTAGAATCTGGCTACATGGGTGGCCATGTGGAGGACCCCTCCTACGAAGCCGTCTGCATGGGAACGACGGGCCACGCCGAAGTGGTGCGCATCACTTTCGACCCGGCACAGGTGACCTTCAAAGACATCTTGACCGTCTTTTTTGCTATTCACGACCCCACGACACCGAACCGGCAGGGGAATGACGTCGGCAACCAATACCGCTCGGCGATCTTCTATCACTCTCCCGAGCAACTAGAGACCGCGCGAGCGGTGATTGGGTCTTTAGATGTGTCCGATGCCGTGGTCACTGAGGTCACCCCGGCCGTGCACTTCTACGAGGCCGAGGCCTACCACCAGGAGTATTTCGCACGGAATCCGCACGCCGGCTACTGCCAGTTCGTGGTGCGGCCGAAGGTCGAAAAGTTCAACCAGTACTTCGCGGACTGGAAGCGTTAGCTACTTGTTGCGGGTGGCTTGATCGTAGATGAAGCCACCCGCCCCGCCGGCTATGGCTCCGATCCCGGCGCCCTTCTTTCCGCCGGCCAGAGCGCCGATGCCCGCGCCCGCGCCGGCACTGCCGGCGACGATAGCAACCGACTTGGCGGTAGAGCGCTTCTTTTTGACGACCGGCGCAGGGGCGGCGTAGCGCTGGGACTGTACGTCAGCCTGGGTTGCCGGGCGGAAGGCGCTGGGCCGAGGAGTGACTTCAATCGGGGCCGGAGCCACCGCTGCGGCTTCGTCCGCCTTGAACTTCATGGCACTGGTGGTGCCTCCGATGAGTAAACCGCCCAGAATCATTCCGGCGATCGCTGCGTGTATTTTTGTGAGTTCCATATTGCCCTCTAGCCACAAGAACTGCACATCGTTTACCAAACGCTAAGTCCCTTCTTTTCAGTAAGCCGCTACCCGCGGAATGCCTAAACTTTGAACGCTCTGTATATTTTCCATACGAGTGTCTGGCGGAGAGGAAGGGATTCGAACCCTTGGTACCCTTTCGAGTACGACGATTTAGCAAACCGTTGCTTTCGACCGCTCAGCCACCTCTCCGCGAGTTTGGGCCGGTCAGTTGTAAGAATACCACAACTACTTTTTCTCAAACAAAGCCAAGTACTGGGAGCCGGGTAGAAATACCTCGCGGAGCACCGCTCGGTAGCCGTAGCCCTCGATTTGGGCGACGACATCGGCTTCGTCGAGACGGATGTGGGTGACCGCGAAGTTGGGGTTTGCGTTGGCCATTGCTCCGGGGCGCTTGTAGTAGTCGATGATGGCGAGCTTGCCGCCGGGCTTCAGCGCGCGACGGATACGCGACATCATTTCCTCGGGGTAGTCAAAGTGATGGTAGGCATCGAGGATGAAGATCAGATCGGCAAATCCGGTATCGAGATTCGGGTCCTTCTCCGATCCAAGGACGAAACTAACGTTTTTCAGTTGGGCGCCCTTTTGTTTGGCCTTTTCGAGGAAATCAGGGAAGATGTCCTCCGCCACGACGCGGCCGCGCGGCCCGACGGCTTCACTCAAGAACGGCAGCATGTAGCCGACCCCGGTGCCGATATCGACCACCGTCATCCCCGGCTTGATCCGGAGCGCTGCGATGAGCTCCTTGGGTTTCTGGCGGGTGTCGCGATGCTCGCCGTCGAGCGAGGCGGCCATGCCGGCGCGGCCTTCGGGGGTGCGATAGCGGTCATTCGCGCCGGGGGCGGGTTGACCGAAGAGGCTACATGACGAAACGAAGCCAACGAGGATGAGGGATTTCAAAGAGCGGTCTCCATCGGTAGAACCAGAACGGGTTCCACCATGAACTCCAGTTTAGCCATTTCGGCGACGGCCTCCTGTACGCTTTGCTCGCTGGTCGGTTCGACCGTGATGACGAAGGGGAGGGCGGCTTTGTCTTCGCTCGGGAGTTGGAGGACCGCGTCGAGACTGATGTGCTTGGCGGCGAGGATGCTCGCAAGCGCGGCGATGATGCCGGGTTCGTCCTTCACGCGGAAGCGCAGGTAGTAGGCGCTCTTCTGCTTGAGGATACTTACCGGTTGGTTGGCGTCGAGGTGGGCGTGGGCGAAGGGGCTCACGCGTTGCGGGCTGCCGCTGCGGATTTCGCGGGCGACGCGCATGAGGTCGCTGACGACGGCGACACCGGTGGGATGGGGGCCGGCTCCGCGTCCATAGTAGAACGTGTCGGCGCCGTACTTGCCGCGGATCCAGACCGCGTTGTAGGCGCCCTTGACGCCGGCGAGGATGGTGGACTCCGGGATCAGCGCCGGGCGGACGGAGAGCGTGAGGCCATCGCCCGTGAGGCGGGCGGCGCAGATGAGGCGAATCGTGTGGCCCAGGCGATGGGCGTACTGAAAGTCGATCGGGGAGATGGGTCGGATGCCCTGGGTGAAGATGTCGGCGGCGGTGATTTTTTCGCCGAACGCGAGGGCGGCGAGGATCGCGAGCTTACTGCGGGCGTCGTAGCCGTCGACGTCGGCGGTGGGGTCGGCTTCGGCGTAGCCTAGCCGCTGGGCTTCGGCGAGGACGTCGGCGAAGGCGGCGCCGTCGCGCTCGATTTCGGTGAGGATGTAGTTGCTGGTGCCGTTGAGGATTCCGAAGAGGGCCTCGATGCGGTCGCCGCTGATTCCTTCGCGGAGGACCGTGTGGACCGGGATACCGCCGGCGACGGAGGCCTCCATCGCGATGTTGGCGCTATGGGTGATGGCCTTTTCGACAAGGGCCGGGCCCTGGGCGGCCATCAGTTCCTTGTTCGCGGTGACAACGCTTTTGCCCGCAGCGAGGGCGGCGTCGATGATCTCTTTGGCGACTCCTTGGCCGCCGATGAGTTCGGCGATGATTTCGACTTCGGGGTGGTTGACGACCTCGCGCCAGTCGGTGGTCTGGAGCGCTTCGGAAAGGCCGGCGGGAATCACTTTGCCCTCAAAAGTCCGGGCGCAGAGGGCTTTGACGACCAGGCGGAAGCCCAGTTTCTGAGCGATCGATTCGCTGGTTTCGGCCAAGATAGCCATGGTGCCGGACCCGACGTTACCGAGGCCAACGATGCCAATGTTCACATCACGCATAAACCGTTATGATAGCAAGATGGCGTTCCAAGCCCTGTTTTTGCTGGTATTTGCCGCGTGTCTGGCCTTCGGTCAGGCGTTTCCGCGGCCGACAACCGACTTGGGGCCGCCGGACCAGACGCAGCGGGGGCCGGACGGCAAGGACCGGACGCAGGAGTTGCTGAAGGCGGACCATAAGGCGAACCTGAAGGACTTGGCGACGATTCGGCAATTGAGTGAAGAGATCCAAGCCGAGCTCGAGAAACATGACCGGCATGTGCTCTCGGTGGGTGCGCTCAAGAAGCTCGACGAAATGGAAAAGCTCACGAAGCGGATTCGGGGCCGGATGAGGCGATTTTGATTCTGACAACGATTTTCCTGCTGGGTGCGGCGTTGAGCTATGACGCTCCGCGGGCGGCGCAGCCTGTGACCGTTGACGGCAAGATGGACGAAGCGGCCTGGCAAGCGGCGCCGTGGACTCCTTTCTTTGTGGATATAGAGGGCGACGCCAAGCCGAAGCCTCGCTTTAGGACGCGGGCGAAGATGACCTGGGACGACCAGTACTTCTACATCGCCGCCGAGATGGAAGAGCCGAATTTGTGGGCGACCTACGACAAACATGACATGGTGATTTTCCATGAGCATGACTTCGAGGCGTTCTTTGACCCGGATGGCGACGGGCTGCACTATTTCGAGTTCGAGATCAACGCGCGGAACACCGGCTGGGATCTGCATTTGGACAAACCGTACAAGGACAAGGGCAAGGCCGACAACGGTTGGGAGATCCCGGGGCTGAAGACGGCGGTTTCTTTGCGTGGGACGCTGAACGACCCGCGGGACCGGGACCAGGGTTGGACCGTAGAGATGGCGTTTCCCTGGAGCGCGTTCAACCGGGGGCCTCGGGCGGCGGTGGCGCCGAAGCCGGGTGAGGCGTGGCGCGTGAATTTTTCGCGCGTCGAATGGCAACTGTGCGTGAAGGACGGCAAGTACGAAAAGGTACCGGGCACGAAGGAAGACAACTGGGTGTGGTCGCCGCAGGGCGTGATCAATATGCATGTGCCGGAAAAGTGGGGCACGGTTCGTTTTCGTTAGGCTTGGCGCATGTTAATCTCGTCGGGATGTCCTCCACTCGTCTGAAATCTCAACTGATGACCGCCTCCGAGATCGACCGTACGTTGGTCCGGCTGGCTCATGAAGTGCTCGAAAAGACGACCGACCTCGATAAATTGGCGTTTATCGGGATTAAGCGCCGCGGGGTTCCGCTGGCGAAGCGGTTGGCGGCGAAAATTAAAGATCTGGAAGGCCGCGAGGTGCCCACCGGGGCGCTCGATATCAACCTGTATCGCGATGACCTGACGACGGTGGGCGCGTCGCCGGTGGTGAATTCGACCACGATCCCGTTTGACGTGACGGGCAAGGACATCATCCTGACGGACGATGTTTTGTATACGGGCCGGACGATTCGGGCCGCGCTCGAGGCACTTTTTAAAGAGGGCCGGCCGGCGCGGGTGCAATTGCTGGTGTTGATCGACCGCGGCTGGCGGGAACTGCCGATCGAAGCGCGGTATGTGGGCCGCATGGTGCAGACCTCGGCGAACGAAATCATTGAAGTAAAGTTCCAGGAAATCGATGAGAAAGAAAAGGTGATCCTGGTGGAGAAGGTCGACTAATGAGTTTGCTGGGAATTGAGAACCTCGCCCGCCCGGAGATTGAAGCGATTCTCAACCGGGCGAAGGATTTTCAGAATTCGACGGCGAAGCTGGACACGCTGCGGAACCGGCTGCTGGTGAACCTGTTCTTTGAGAATTCGACGCGGACCCGGACGAGTTTCGAGATTGCCGCCAAGCGGCTGGGCGCGGACACGATTTCGATTACGGCTTCGGCTTCGAGTACGTCGAAGGGCGAAAGCCTGGTGGATACGTTGAATACGCTGGGCGCAATGCGGCCGCACGCCATCGTGATGCGGCACGCGGCGAGCGGCGCGCCCCATTTTCTGGCGCGCTATTTGCCGACGCCGATCATCAACGCCGGCGACGGGACGCATGAGCATCCGACGCAGGCGCTGCTGGATGCCCGGACGATTTTGGATAACCGGCCCTCTTTGGAGGGCCTCCGGGTGGCGATTATTGGGGACATTGCGCACTCGCGGGTGGCGCGGTCCAACGTGCATCTCCTTTCTAAATTTGGGGCAAATGTGGTGTTGTGCGGACCGGCGCCACTGTTGCCGCCGCAGTTGGCCAAGTTGGCGCCGAACGTGACGCTGACTTACGACATCCGCGAGGCGATTCAGGACGCCGACGTGATCATGATGCTGCGGGTGCAACTCGAAAGGCAGCACGAGACGCCGTTTCCGCCGGGCGACTATTTTAAGTTTTACGGGTTGCGGCCAGACCATCTGCTGCTGGCGAAGCCGGACGTGATTGTGATGCATCCGGGGCCGATTAACCGGGGCCGGGAGATTTCGTCGGAAGTGGCGGACTCGAAGCGGTCTGTGATTTTGAACCAAGTTGAGAATGGCATTGCCGTACGCATGGCGGTTTTGGAACGGGTGATGGGCGCATGAGCACGTTGTTGATTAAGAATGGCCGGGTGATCGATCCGGCGAACGGGTTAGACACGGTGGCCGATGTGCTGCTGATGGACGGCAAGATTGCCGCCGTGGGCGCGAACCTGTCGGCGGCGAACGCGACAGAGTTTGACGCGACCGGATTGGTGGTCGCTCCGGGCTTTGTTGACATGCATGTGCATTTCCGGGAGCCGGGCTTCGAACATTCCGAGACGATTGAATCGGGTGGGCGAGCCGCCGCGGCCGGTGGGTTCACGAGCGTCGCTTGTATGCCGAACACGATGCCGGTGAACGATTCGGCGACGGTGACGACCTACATTGTGGAACGGGCGCGGAAGTTATCGCCGGTGAACGTGTATCCGATCGGGGCGATTACGAAGGGCAGCGCCGGCGAAGAGCTGGCGGCCATCGGGTCGATGAAGCAGGCCGGGATCGTCGCGATTTCGGACGATGGGCGGCCCGTGATGAACGCTCGGGTGATGCGCCGGGCGATGGAAACGGCCAAAGCGTTTGGGATTCCGCTGATTAATCATTGTGAGGACCTGCATCTTTCGGCGGGCGGCGATATGCATGAAGGCATGGAGTCCGTCCGGCTGGGTCTGCGCGGCATTCCGGGTTGCAGCGAAGACGTGATGGTGGCGCGCGATATTCTGCTGGCCGAGGTGACTGGCGTGAAGTATCACGTGGCGCATATTTCGGCGCGGTATTCGGTGGCGATGGTGAATTTTGCGAAGCAGCGCGGGCTGCCCGTGACGAGCGAAGTGACGCCGCACCATTTTGCGCTGGCGGACGCG
>LNFE01000138.1 GCA_001464575.1 Acidobacteria bacterium Ga0077553
AAAACGCGTCGCGCCGCCAAAATGGTCCTCCTCAACGCTGACCATCCCGACATCAACGACTTCATCTGGTGCAAAGCCAAGGAAGAGAAAAAGGCCCACGCCCTCATCGACGCCGGCTATGACTCCGCCATCGACGGCGAAGCCTACACCTCCGTCTTCTTCCAGAACGCCAACAATTCTGTCCGCGTCACCGACGAATTCATGGCCGCTGCCATCGACGACTCCGACTGGTGGACCCGCTCTCGCGTCAACGGTAACCCCGTCAAGCGCTGGAAAGCCCGTGACCTGCTCCGCTCCATTGCCGAAGCCACCCACCAGTGCGGCGACCCCGGCCTCCAGTACGATACGACCATCAACCGCTGGCACACCTGCAAGGCCACCGATCGCATCAACGCCTCGAACCCCTGCGCCGAGTACATGTTCCTCGATGACTCGGCCTGCAACCTCTCGTCTATCAACCTGATGAAGTTCCTCCAGGCCGATGGCGCCTTCGACGTCGAGGCCTTCCGCCACGCGGTCGACACGCTCATCATCGCCCAGGAGATCCTGGTCGATAACGCCAGCTACCCCACCGAAAAGGTGGCCAAGAATTCGCACGATTTCCGGCCCCTCGGCCTCGGTTTCGCCAATATCGGCGCGACGCTGATGGCTCTCGGCCTGCCCTACGATTCCAATAACGGTCGCGCCATGGCCGCCTCCATCACCGGCATCATGTGCGGTCAGGCCTATCTCACCAGCGCCCGCCTCGCGGCCGCCGTCGGTCCCTTCCCCGGCTACGCCGGCAACGAAGCCAGCTTCCTTGAAGTCATCGCGATGCACCGCGACTCCGTCGACGCTATCGCCCCGGACGCCGTCCCCGCCTATCTCCGCGAGGCGGCCGCCGCCGCTTGGAACGCGGCGTACGAATCCGGCCGCGCCTACGGCTACCGCAACGCCCAAACCACCGTCATCGCTCCCACCGGCACCATCGGCTTCATGATGGACTGCGACACCACCGGCATCGAGCCTGATCTCGCCCTCGTCAAGTACAAGAAGCTGGTCGGCGGCGGCGTCATCAAGATCGTCAACCAGACCGTGCCCGAAGCGCTCCTCCGCCTCGGCTACCGCCCGGCTCAGGCCGACGCCATCGTCGAGCACATCGACCAAACGGGCACCATCGAAGGCGCCCCTTTCCTGAAACCGGAGCATCTCCCGGTCTTTGATTGCAGCTTCCGTCCGCAAAACGGCACCCGCTTCATCCATCACATGGGCCACGTCCGCATGATGGCCGCCGTCCAGCCATTCATCTCCGGCGCCATCTCGAAGACAATCAATATGCCCGAAGAGGCGACCGTCGAAGACATCATGGACGCTTATATCGAGAGCTGGCGCATCGGCCTCAAAGCTGTCGCCATTTATCGCGATAACTGCAAGCGTTCGCAGCCCATGTCGACCTCGCAGGGTACGGCGAAAGCCAAGGTCGAACCGGTCGAAGTCAAAACCGTCGAGAAGATCGTGTACCGTCCGCTGCGCCGCAAGCTGCCGGACGAACGCCAATCTCTCACGCACAAGTTCTCCATCGCCGGCCACGAAGGCTACATCACCGTCGGCCTGTTCGAAGATGGCACCCCCGGCGAACTCTTCATCACCATGTCGAAGGAAGGGTCCACCATCTCCGGCCTCATGGATAGCTTTGCCACCTCCATCAGCTTCTGTCTCCAGTACGGAGTGCCGCTGCAGTTCCTGGTCGACAAGTACAGCCACGTCCGCTTCGAACCCAGCGGCTGGACCGGCAACAAGGAGATCCCCTACGCCAAGTCGCTCATGGATTACATCTTCCGCTGGATGGGCGCCAAGTTCCTCCACCCGGACTACAAAATCACCGAGGCCGGCAACACCCTCCACCTGAAGCCGACCGAAGCCCAACCGCAGCAAGCCCTCCGCTTTGATAACATTGCCACCGACGCCCCGCTCTGCTCTGAGTGTGGCGGGCTCATGACCCGCAACGGCGCCTGTTTCAAATGTGAAAACTGCGGTGGTACGAGTGGCTGCTCTTAGTCGTCGATCCTTCCTTGCGGGGCTGCTGCAAAGTCAGCCCCGTCCCAATATCGTTCTGATCCTGCTCGACGACCTCGGCTACGCCGACATCGGCTGTTACGGGCAAAAGCGAATCAAAACCCCGCATATCGATACGCTGGCCCGCGACGGCATGAAGTTCCCCCACGCCTACTCCGGCGGCGCCGTTTGCGGGCCTCCACCTCGGCCACGCCCCCATCCGCGCCAACGCCGGAACCACCCCGCTGCCGGCCGATACCCTCACCATCGCGAAGGTCCTTCAACAAGCCGGCTACGCCACGGGTGGCTTCGGCAAGTGGGGCCTGGGCGACGCCAACTCCTCCGGCGTCCCGTCCAAACATGGGTTCGATCACTTCTACGGCTACCTCCACCAGGTCCACGCCCACACCTACTTCCCCGAATTCCTCTGGGAGAACGAACAACGCGATGTGCTGGGCAAAACCGTCTACAGCGCCGATCGTATTGCCGACAAATCCATCGCCTGGCTGAAGCAACAGAAAGGGAAACCCTTCTTCCTCTACGCGACCTACACCGTCCCCCACGGTCGCTACGAAACGCCGACGCTCACCCCGTACGAGTCAACCGACTGGCCCGAGAAAGAGAAGGCCTACGCCGCCATGGTCACCCAAGGCGATACCTACGCCGGCCGCATCCTCGCCACCCTCAAGGAGATGGGCGTCGAGCAGAACACGCTCGTCATCTTCGCGTCCGATAACGGCGGCGTCACCGCCGACGGCCACTCCACCGGCTTCTTTGACTCCATGCGCACCGCATCTGGCGCCCTCCTTCGCGGCCAAAAAGGAACTCTCTACGAAGGAGGCATCCGGGTCCCCTTCCTCGCCCGCTGGCCCGGCCGCATCGCCCCGGGAAGCGAGAACCAAAGCCCCATCTATTTCGCCGATCTCTTCCCCACCTTCGCCGACGCGGCCGGCGCTCCCGCCCCCAGAGTCGACGGCACCTCGCTGCTCCCGCTCTTCGCCGGTAAGCCTGGCCCGAATCGAACCCTCCACTGGGAACACTTCGCCTACAACGCCAAGACCCAGGAGCTAACGCCCCAAGGCGTCGCCGTCCGTTTCGGCAAGTGGAAAGCGATCATGCACAAGGTCGGCCAAGTCCCCGAACTCTACGATCTCACCGTCGACGAAGCCGAAACGAACGACCTCGCCAAGTCGAATCCCCGCATCGCTCGCCGCATGGCGATGTCCATGCGCGAAGCCCACACCAAGCCCCTCCCGCACACCGGCGTGATGGATTGGGTCCGCTAACGAAATCATGAATCTACCCCGACTCAGCCTCGGCGGCGCCCAACTCGGCGGCCAGTACGGCAGCCTCACCGACGCGGACGCCATCCGCCTCATCCACACCGCCATCGACCGAGGCATCAACCTCATCGACACCTCGCCCTACTACGGCGTCACGCAATCGGAAACCGTCATCGGCAAAGGCCTCGCCGGGGTCAACCGCGATCGCTTCCTGCTCGCCACCAAGTGCGGCCGCTACGACATGGCGGAATTCGACTTCTCCGCGGACCGCCTTACGCGCAGCATCGACGAAAGCCTCGCCCGCCTCGGCCTCGACTACGTTGACATCTTCCAGATCCACGACATCGAGTTCGGCTCGCTCACCCAGATCATCGAAGAGTCCCTCCCCGCCCTCGAGAAGATAAAGCAATCCGGCAAGGCCCGCGCCATCGGCGTCACCGGTCTGCCCCTGAAGATCTTCGAAACGGTGATCCCGCAATACCCCATCGACACCATCATCAGCTACGCCCACTATTCGCTCTTCGATACCACCCTGACGAAGCTCTTCCCGGTCACACAACCCTGCGGCATCACGGTCCTCAACGCCTCGCCGGTAGCCCTCGGCATGCTCTCCGAGAAAGGGCCCCAGCCCTGGCATCCCGCCCCCGCGGCGCTCAAAGACTTCGTGGCCCAAGTCGTCGCCAAGTGGCACGCCAAGGGCGTTAGTCTGGCCAAACTCTCGCTCCAGCAGTCCCTCGCCAACCCCGCGATCGCCAGCACCATCTCCGGCATGGCCACCCTCGCCGAACTCGAAAACTCGCTCTCGGCCCTCGAAGACCCGCTCGACCTCGATCTCCTCGCCGCCGTCCGCGCCGACCTCGCTCCGGTGCTTGACCAGACCTGGCCGAGCGGCCTTCCCGAAAACAACTAGCGGTACACCACCACCAGCATTACCGTCGCCGGCGTCTTGCCCACGTTCACAATTGCGTGCGGCACGTCGGCGCGGTAGCTGGCCGAATCGCGCTTGCCGAGCGTCTCCACGTCGCCCCCGCTCTCCACCTGCACGCGCCCCGCCTCCACCTGCAAAAACTCCCGCGTCCCCGCAAAGTGCGCCGCCGATCGCAACGCGCCTCCCACTCCTAGCTTCACCTCGTACACCTCGACGTCCTTCTCCATCTCGAGCGGCGACAGCGTCCGGATCTGCACATCCGCATCCCGCCGGTAGTCGTGCGCCTTGTCCTCGGCCCGGATCACGGCAATGCTCGACGCCCGCCCCGGCGCCTCCACCAGTTCACTCAGCGACAGCCCAAACCCCTGCGCCATCCGCAGCGTCACCGCCAGCGTCGGGTTCGCCTCCCCCCGCTCAATCTGGCTGATCATCGACCGGCTCACCCCGCTCGCCCGCGCCAAATCATCGAGCGACCACTCCCGCGCCAGCCGCAACTCTTTCACGCGCCGCGAAAACTCATCGAGCATAAAATCCAGTATACTGGAATCGAGGTGCAAGATAACGGATGAAGGCTCTGGTCAAAAAAGAAGCAGCGCGCGGGCTCTGGCTCGAAGACGTGCCCGTCCCCGCCATCGGGATCAACGATGTACTCATCAAGGTCGACCGGGCGGCCATCTGCGGCACGGACCTGCACATCTACAAGTGGGACGAATGGGCCGCGAAGACCATCCCAGTCCCCATGGTGGTCGGCCACGAGTTTGTCGGTGAGATCGTCGAAGTCGGCTCGAACGTCAACGACTTCACGCCGGGCATGCTCGTCTCTGGGGAAGGCCACGTCGTCTGCGGACGCTGCCGCAACTGCCTCGCCGGCCGCCGCCACCTCTGCGCCCACACGAGCGGCGTCGGCGTCAATCGCCCCGGCTGCTTCGCCGAGTACATCGCCCTGCCGATGAGCAACGTCTGGCACCACGACGAAACCATCAACCGCGACATCGCTGCCATCTTCGATCCCTTTGGCAACGCGGTCCATACGGCTCTCTCCTTCCCCGTGCTCGGGGAAGACGTCCTCATTACCGGCGCCGGTCCCATTGGCATCATGGCCGCCGCCATTGTTCGCCACGCCGGCGCCCGTCATGTCGTCATCACCGACGTCAACCCCTATCGCCTGGATCTCGCCCGGAAAATCGGCGTCACCCGGGCCGTCGATACCCGCGAGACGCCCCTCGCCGCCGTCCAGAAAGAACTCGGCATGACCGAGGGCTTCGACGTGGGCCTCGAGATGTCCGGCAACCCCCACGCCTTCCGCGACATGCTGGCCAATATGGCCCACGGCGCCCACATCGCCATGCTTGGCATCCCCGCCGGTGGAGAAATGGCCATCGACTGGAATACCGTCATCTTCAATATGCTCACGATCAAAGGCATCTACGGCCGGGAGATGTATGAGACCTGGTACAAAATGACCGTCATGATTCAGAGCGGGCTCGACATCTCCTCCGTCATCACCCACCGCTTCCCGTACGCGCAATACGAAGAGGCCTTCGAACTGATGCTGGGCGGCCACACGGGTAAGGTCGTCCTTCATTGGTAACGGAAAATTATTCAAACTCTCATCTAAAGCTCCGTGACCTCGTTGCCGATAAAGCAATGAATGCCGTCCCGCGCCAACTTTGATCTAGAACGCGAAATCGACGCCGAAACCCTACTAAACCAGTTCAATCGGTTAGTGCAGGAACTCTTGCGCGGCAGCATGACGCGCAATACGTTTCGTCCGTGGGAGATCGAGATTCTTCTCGATATCGAAACCTGTCAGCTCAAAGACGGGCAGAAGCGCGAGACGATGCGCCGCTATCAGCGCGCCGTGCAGCGCCAGATGGAGAAGGGAGCCACCGCGCCCATGAAGCTTTCCGAATACCTCGAAGGGAACCGCTTGAAACGAGAGGGCACCGCAAAATCGTTCTCCGGCTAGGAGCCGGGCAAGCTATCATAAAGATTCACCCTGTGGGAGGATCCATGTCGTCTGCCTCGGACGCTACCGAGCGTACAGTAGTTTGCGTCAAGTTGAAGAAAGAGCTCCCCGCTCTCAAAGAAGTTCCGTTTGAAGGGCACCCCCTTGGTCAACGGATCTATGACAGCGTTTCCCAGGACGCCTGGAAAATGTGGGTTGAGCATATGAAGATGCTCATGAATGAGTACCGCCTGAATCTCGGCACCAAGGAAGCCCAGGAGTTTCTCTTGGAGCAGATGGAGCAGTACTTCTTCGGCACCGGCGTCAACCTGCCTCCGGGTTTCACTTCCGAAGCCCCGAAACATTAATTCTCCAGTCCACCACCCGCGCGGTGGTGATCCGATCGCCAATTTACCCTGCTCGTTCGTACAACCCTGATGACGCGGGCATCGGCATTCCCTCACCGGGGACGGCTGCTGCCCGCATTTTTTTGCGCCCGGCCGCCCGATGCTGCTTTCGAGCTCCACCTACTTCATCTTTCTCGCGGCCCTCTTCCTCCTTTACTGGCCGCTATCGCGGTGGCGCGCCGCCAGCTTGGCCATTCTCCTCTTCGCCAACTACTTCTTTTATGCGAAGTGGGACCTTTTCTACCTGTTCCTCATCCCGCTGGCCTCCACCTGCGATTTTGCCATTGGTCTGGGCCTCGGCCGTTTTCAGAGTCCCGCCGGCCGCAAACTCCTCGTTTTTCTCAGCATTCTCCTGAACATCGGTCTCCTCACGGCATTCAAATACATGCCGTTCTTGTTCGAAAACTACGCCCGCCTCGCCGGCGTCCCCGCCCCCACCTGGCATTGGACCTTCCCCCTGGGCATCTCCTTCTATGCCTTTCAGTCCCTCACCTACACCATCGACCTCTACCGCCGCGACGCGAAACCCACTCGTTCCCTTCTCGCCCACCTCGCGGCGACCTCTTTCTTCCCCACCACCCTCGCCGGGCCCATCACCCGCGTCGCCGACCTCGTCAAGCAGTTCGAACGTCCCAATAAACAGCTCGACCCCGCCGACGGCAGCCGCGCCTTGTTCCTCATTGGCCTCGGCCTGCTGAAAAAACTCTTGATCGCCGACTATCTCGCCGAAAATCTCGTCAACCGCGTCTTCGATTTCCCCGGCCTCTACTCCTCCGCCGAGGTTCTCGTCGGCGTCTACGCCTACGCCCTCCAGCTCTATTACGACTTCTCCGGCTACACCGATGTCGCCATCGGTTCCGCCCTCCTGCTCGGGATTAAGCTGCCCCAGAACTTCAACATGCCCTACGCTGCCGCCAACATCAACGATTTCTGGCGCCGCTGGCACATCTCTCTCTCCAACTGGCTCCGCGACTATCTCTTCTTCTCGCTCCCCGGCAAGCGCAACGCCGTCATGCCGTACATCAACCTCATTGTGACGATGACCCTCGGCGGCCTCTGGCACGGAGCCAGTTGGAACTTCGTCATTTGGGGCGTCCTCCACGGCGTAGCCCAAGCCATCGCCCGCGGATGGCAATCCTGGCGCGGTCCCAAGGCCGCCCCGTGGACGCCCGGTTGGTTCCGTACGTTCTGGACCGTCCAGTTCGTCTGCTTCGCCTGGATCTTCTTCCGCGCCACCAATCTCGAACAGGCGGGCAAGATCATCGAGCAACTCGGCGAACTCTCCTACGCCACCACGAACGTCTCCGGCCCGCTCTGGGTCGTTCTCGCGATTGCCGTCGCCGGCCACTATCTGCCGAAAGTCCCCTTCGAAAAGCTCCGCGAAGGCTTCGTGCGCGCTCCGTTTTTCGTCCAAGCCCTGGTTTTGATGGCGTTGATCGTCGCCATTCAATACATTGCCGCGACAGGCGCCGCCCCGTTTATCTACACTAATTTCTAAGCAGTGCCCCTTCCCCGCAAAGTCACGTTCACGCTTCTCTCGCTCGCGCTGATGGTCACGGCGCCCGACCTGATCCCCGCGCTCAAGGATTACCACGTCTTTGACTGGGCCTCCGTCGCGAAAGTCGCCGAGTTCGAGCCGCGCGTGCGCAGTGCGAACCCGGTCGAGGAAGAACAACAGCGCCTCAAGCCCGTCATCTCGGTGGAAAAGACCCCAGTCCGCCCCCTGGTCGATCCCAAAGGCGCTCTCGAACCTCTGTACGCCGCCCTCTTTGCGACCGAACGGAAGGAGGCGGGCGCCATCACCCGCATTCTCCATTACGGTGACTCGCCCACGACGGCCGATCTAATTACGGCCGATGTCCGCTCCCTGTTTCAGAAAGATTTTGGTGACGCCGGCCACGGTTTCGCCCTCGTGGCCAAGCCGTGGGCCTGGTATGCCCACCGAGGGCTTGAAATCAAAGGCTCCGGCTGGAAGATTGAGCCCGCAAACACCGCCGAACTCAAGGACGGGCTGTATGGCCTCGGCGCAGTCTCCTTCCGCGGCGGCGCGGGAGCCCAGTCCCGGATCGTCTTGAAGGATCCCACCCACTCGGAAGTCGAGGTTTCTTTCCTTTCTCAACCCGGTGGTGGCTCTTTCGGGGTCTTTGCCGACGAAAACCCGCTCGAAATCGTCGAGACGGAGTCCCCGGTGGTCACCCCCTCGTTCAAGAAGCTGAAGCTCCCTGGCGGCGCTCGCGAGGTCCGCATCGCCAACGTCACGGGCAAAGTCCGGCTGTACGGTCTTCGCTTCGGCAAGGATGCCGCGGGCGTCGAATACAACTCCCTCGGGGTCAATGGAGCGTATATCTCGATCCTCGCCCGCATGGTGGATGAACAGCATTGGGCCGAACAGCTGCAGCATCACCGGCCGAATCTCGTCATCATCAATTACGGCACCAACGAAAGCGTCTACGCCAAATTCGTCGACACCGCCTTTGAACGGGAACTCCTCCGTACCATTGGCCGCGTCAAAAAGGCGGTTCCCCAGGCGGCCATTCTGATCATGTCGCCCATGGATCGCGGTCAGAAAATGGAGGACGGCTCCATCGGCACCGTGCCCGCGCTCTCTCGTCTCGTCGCGATCGAGCAACGCGTCGCCGCCGAGCAGGGCTGCGCCTTCTTCAATACGTTTGAAGCCATGGGCGGCCCGGGCACCATGGGCCGCTGGTACCAAACGGAGCCCCGCCTCGTCGGCGCGGACTTCATCCACCCGATGCCCAACGGCGCTCGCATCGTCGGCAACCTGCTGTACAAGTCTCTCCAGGAAGGCTACCGCCGGCACAAGCTTCGCATCGCGCAGGAGAAGTTTGCGACAATTAAGGGGTCCAATCCCACCCCGGCGAACTGAACCATTGAATCGATTTCTTGTTGCCGCGACCATCATCTGTGCCTTGTTGGGAAGCGTGTCTTTCGGAGCCCCGGCCAGAAAGAAGCCGGTCGTCAAGAAAAAGACCACCTCAATCAAACGGCCCGTCAAGACGGCCGCGAAAAGGACCACCCGCCGTCGCCCCGCGGTGGCTCGCGCCGCTCCGGTGGCCCCCCAGGTCCGGCAAGCCGCCAGCACCGCTGTCTCGGAGTGGCTGAACCAGCCGGGCACGATTGAAAATCCGGCGGCGCTCGTTCCCTTTCTCGAACAGCTATATCGTCTTGAAAGCGGCACCAGCAAGGACGTTTTGCGCGTGCTCCACTACGGAGACTCACATACCGCCTCCGATGATTGGTCCGGCACCACCCGCTATCTGATGCAGGCCCGTTTCGGCGACGGCGGCCCCGGCTTCACCCACGCCGGCCGCCCTTACCTGGGCTACCGCCGGCTTGACGTCAAATCCTGGTCCACCAACGCGTGGTACACCGATGGGCTGGTTGGCCGCGAGGGCGATGGCATGTACGGCGTGTCCGGCATTTCCATGTCCACCAAGCGTGCCGGCGAATCGGTCACCCTCCAGGCGGATTGCGCCTCCGCCGAACTCCATTTCCTGCGGCAGCCCGGGGGCGGGCTGGTCGAAATCTCCGATAACGGCATCGTCGTCGAAACCATCTCGACGGCCGGGGAGCCCGGCGCGGGCGTCTATCCGCTCCGCCTCCAGCCTGGCCTGCACCAGTTGGCCGCCCGGACCCGCGGCGGCGGCCAGGTTCGTCTCTTTGGCTGGGTCACCGAAAACGGCCGCGGCCTTACCTACGACATGCTCGGCATGAACGGCGCCCAAGCCAACATCGGCCTGAAATGGGAAGAGACCGTCCTCGCCGACTACTACCGTCGCCGCCCCCCCGGCCTCATCATCCTCGCCTACGGCACCAACGAAGCCCGCAATAAGGATTGGACCCACGAGTCGTATCGCGACATGTTCATCCAACTGCTCTCCCGCTTCCGCCGTCTCGCCCCCACCGCCTCCATCCTCGTCATCGGCCCGCCCGATCACTTCTACCGCTACTCCACTGGCATGGCCTCCCACCAAAAGATCGACCTGATTCTTGAAGCCCAGCGCGAGGCCGCCCATGCCAGTGGCGTCGCCTTCTGGGATCTGCGGGAGCGCATGGGTGGCAAAGGCGCCATGGGCCGCTGGGTCGCCGCCGGCATGGCGCAGGGAGATTATGTGCATTTTACGGGCGAAGGCTACCGCCTTTTAGGCGCGGCATTGTATAAGGAATTGATGGGTCAATACGCAACTTATGTCAGGGTGCGGAATGAAGCCCTCCCAGCCCAAACCGCGCGAGATTCCACAGTTCTCCCCACGGCAGCGAAGATCATCAATGGACAAACGAACGAAAATCAATGAGATCCTGAACGGGATCGCTGGCAAGACGATCGCTCCGGCCGACGACGAATCGCTCTTCGATTCCGGCCTCCTCGACTCGTTCGCTTTGGCCGACCTCGTCTCGGCCCTCGAAAAGGCGTTTGAACTCAAGATCCCGGATGCCGATCTCAACCCGCGGAAGTTCGATTCGATCGAACGGATTGAGTCCTACCTCGAAGCCCACGGGAAATAACGTCTTTGCCTTTCCTCCGCGAATTTGCCGCCTACCTGCCCGAGCGGGTCGTCTCCAACGCAGAGATTGGCTCGCAAGTCGGCTGTGATGCCGAATGGATCAAGAATGTGAGCGGCATCGAGCAGCGCCGCTTCGCCGGTGATGACGAATCCGTCGCCGACTTGGCCCTGCGCGCCGCCCAGGCTTGTCTCGATAAAGCCAAGCTCTCCGCTTCCGCCCTCGGCATGATCATGATCGCCAGCGGCAGCACGGAGCGCCATTTCCCCGGCCCCGCCGCCACCGTGGCCCATCGGCTGGGTCTCGATGCCACCCCCGCTCTGGACGTACCCATGGCCAGCGCCGGTACGCTCTACGCCATGGCGCTCGCCTCCCGCCTCTGCGACAGCATCGGCGAAATCCTCGTCATCGGCGCCGAAAAGATGTCCAGCGTCGTCCTGCGGCCTCCCATGGAACGCGGCGTCGCCATTCTGTTTGGCGACGGCGCCGGCGCCTGCCTCGTCAGTCCTACCGAAGGCAAGGCGCGCGTCCTCGGCAGCAGCCTCCACACCGACGGGGCCTTCGCCGAAGACCTGAAACTCGGCTTTGACCGGCCTCTCGAAATGAACGGCCGCTCCGTCATCCTGCAAGCCTCCCGCAAAGTGCCCCGCGCCATCAGCGAACTCCTCGACCGCCACGGCCGCAAAGCCTCCGACGTCGGTACCTTTCTGATGCATCAGGCTAACCAGAACCTGATCGATCGCGTTGCCCAAGCCCTCGAAGTTCCCGCGGACCGCTTCTATTCGAACATCGCCCGTTACGGCAACACCAGCTCCGCCAGCATGTTGATCGCCGCCGCCGAGTGGGCGGAGTCCGGTTGGCCCGCCGGCGAGTCCGTTTGCTTCACTGCCTTCGGCGCCGGCTTCCATTGGGGCGCGCTGCTGGCCGAAGCATAGCCCTCGACGGAATAGACAGTTCCAGAACTCCCCGCCCCTCGTCCTACGCAGACGCGGATGGTTTTCTGGAGTTTCCATGCTCTTCCTGCTCGCCTTGGCCGAAGTTCTGTACTGGGACACTGATGTCCAGCTCTCCGGCCAGTTGACCCATAGCGTCCGTATCCAACTTACCTCCGCCGCTGACCTCCACTCCCACGGCGTGGTTACGCTCCCCTATTCCCCCCGCCGCGGTCAAACCATCATCGACCTCCGTGCCGCCACCGTTCTCCCCAACGGCCAGCGCATCCCCGTCCCCGCCGCCGCCATCTTCGATACTGTCACCTGGCAGCGCGGCGACCGCCAGGACCGCACCCTCTCCTGGGCCTTCTCTGCTCTCGAGCCCGGCGCCATCGTCGAATACGAATACACCGAGTGCTTCGCTTACGGCCTACCCCTGCCGCTACGCATCCCGCTCCAGCGCGAACTCCCCGTCCGCTCCCGCGAAGTCACCGTCCCGCCCGGCCTCGTCGCCCACGATCTCCGCTGCACCAACTGCCGTACCAACCTCCCGGCCTATCGCGAAGAGCCCGACGCCCCCGGCCCCGCCGTCGTCGAACTCACCGCGCCCGCCGAAACCTCCTGGAACACCCTCGCCCGCGAACTCGCCGCCCAGTTCGAAGCCGAACTCGGCCCCGTGCCCGCGCCGGATGCCGGAGACCTCGAGACCCTCGCCGAACTCTGCCGCACCCGCATTCAGAACGTCCTCTACCGCACCGACAACCTCACTGTCCGCGGCACCCCTCAACCCAATCGCTACCCCGCCGAAACCTGGCAACGCGGCTACGGCACCCCCCACGAAATCAACCTTCTCTTCGCCGCCCTTGCCCGCGCCGCCGGCTACGAAGTCTCCTACGCCCGCGTCGTCAACCGCCCCGACCTGGCCGACCCCTCCCAACTGGCAAGCGAACTCATCGCCGTCCACCAGCCCCACGGCTACGCCTTCTTCAACCCAGGCGTGCCTTACCTCGGCCCCGGCCTCCTCGATTTCGACGAAGAGGGCCGCACCGCTCTGGTCGCCACCGCCAATGGCGCCGAGTTCATCACGCTGCCCCGCTCCTCCGCCTCGCAGAACCGCACAGAACGCCGAGCCCTCCTCCACGCCCAGCCGGACGGCAGCGTCCGTGGCACCGTCACTCTCACCTTCACCGGCCACGCCGCTGCCCTCCGCAAGCGCCGCGCCGAACGCCTATCCCCGGCCGAACGCCTCGCCGCCCTTCGCCAGGAGTTCCCCGGCACCGAACTCGACAACATCGTCATCGAGAACTTGGCCCTTCCCGCCGCTCCGGTACGCATAACGTTTCAGGTAGCCGTTCCGAACTATGCTGACCGTTCTCCTCGCCGCCTGTTTTTCCCCGGCCGGTTCTTCGCCCGCTTCGCGTCCCCCCGCTTCCCAGACCCGGAACGAACCCAGCCCGTCGAGTTCCCTTTTGCCTTCTCCGTCCACGACGCGGTCACCTTCGTCGCCCCCTCCGGCGTGCAACGCCAGTTCACCCGCGAACTCCGTCAGGATCAGCTCCGCTTCTCCCCCGCCGAATACCCCGAGCTGCGCCGAAAATGGGCCACTTTCGAAGACGCCGAGCGAGAAGTTTTTCCCATGGAGCGACTTCACTAGGTGCTCGCTTTCTTACTCCTCACGAGTTGGTTTCAGGAAGTGGCGTCCGCTCCCTCGCCCGCCGGTGCCGCCGCCCACACTTTGCTGCGGGAGGAGTCGGTAGTGGTAGAGCCCAACGGCCGGCAGACCACCATCACGCGCGGAGTCATCCGCATTCTTACCGCCGCCGGCGCCCGCTACGCCCGCGCCGGCGTTGCCTACGATAACGTCGGCGGCAAGCTCGTCGAGTTCCGCGCCTGGGTGCAGCCGCCCGGCGGCGAACCGCAAGAGATCGACCCGGACGAGTTCACCGATCGGCACCTATCCCAAGGCGAAGTGCACTCCCCCCTTCGCCAGCGGCAGGTCGAGGCGGCCGTCCAACCAGGCGGCCTGTTCTTCTACCAATCCACCGTCCTCTCCCAAGCCGCCTTCCCGCAAGCCGAGTTCGAGTTCCAAGAAAACGAGCTGCCGGTGCGCCTAAGTCGCTTCCGCCTCTCCGCCCCCGCCACTTGGGGCCTGCAACCTGTTCTCTTCGCCGCCTCCCCCGCCCGCCAAGGCAACACCTGGGAGCTGCGGGACCTGCCTGGCCATCCTGCCGCGCCCCCCCGCCTCGCCGTCACCCTCCTGCCCGATCAACCCGCCCTGCCCCGCTTCGCCACCTGGCCCGATGTCGCCGCTTGGCTGGGCCATCTTGCGGAACCAGCGGCCCAACCCACCGCCCGCGTGGCGCAGCAAGCGGAACGTCTCGTCGCCGGCCTCAACTCCGTCAACGATCGCATTCAGGCCTTGGGAGCCTTCGTCCAAAGCCTGCGCTACGTGGCCATCAACCACAATCTGGGGCAGGGAGGCGGCTTTACCCCGGCTGCTGCCGATGCCGTCCTCTCTCGCGGCTACGGGGACTGCAAGGACAAAGCCACCCTCCTTCGCGCCTTCCTCCGAGCCATAAACATCAACTCCTGGCTGGTCGCCATCAATGCGACCGATCGTACTCGCGTCCGTTCCGAATGGCCCTCCCCCCGGGTTTTCAATCACGCCATCGTCGCCATAGAGACCGAGTCCGGCCTCCTCTATTTCGACCCGTCCAATCCCACGAGCACCCTCGGCCAACTGCCCTACGCCCAACAGGGCGTTCCAGCGTTGGTTTTGCGCCAGGGAGCCACTCTCGCCCCGACTCCGGAACAACCCGGCGAGATCGAACGTAAGATCATGCTCCGCCTCGAACAGGACGGCCGCGTTACGGGACGGCTGCTCGAAACCTCCCGCGGGTCTGCGGCGGCCGAAAGCCGCGCCCTGCTGGCCGCCGGCGCGTGTGACGGCGTTCTCGCCGCTCGCCTGCGCGGAACAGTTACTAATTGTCAGGTCCAGGATGAGTTCCCCCGAGATGGAATACATTTGTATGCTCAGTTTGGCCAGGAGGACCAGTTGGCCGCCGCCGGTGAGTTATGGCTTTGGAAGCCCCTCCTGCCCTGGGCGGAGGGTAACGGCGCTGTAACCATCCACGAGACCGTCGAAATCGAGCTCCATCCCCGGTGGACGGTCGAGGAACTGCCGGAACCCGTGCGTTCCAGCAGCTTTTCCGCCGCATGGTTCCTCCGGGATGGTAAGTTGTTGATTGACCGGTTCCTCCGTTCGCTGCCCGGTAGCCCCATCCCCGTCGAGCGCCTTCCCGTCGTATTACGCGGATTACACTGAAAGATTCCCGTACGATCCGTCAAAAAGCAAGTTACAATTGGAAACTAATAACTGAATCCGCGTCGCCGGAACTCTGTTCGCTCTAGCCGCTACCTGGAGTATTTCCACAATGACCAAGATCCTGGTTCGCCAAGTCATCCTTGGTTGCCTGGTAATCCTGAACGGATTGCTGCTCGCCGCCTCGGTGTATTGGTTGCGTAACGAAGCTACCGCCGCCGTTTTGTTCCTACTCTTCTTCGCCGGCGCTTTAGTTACCTTTTTGTTTTCCGGCCTTTATGTTACAGCCGGATCACGGGACACGGCGCCATATCGCATGGTGATGGGTTATCTGCTCTGGGCCTCCTACCGCAGCGCTCGTTTCTATACGAATACTCTCTGGCTGGTCCTTTTGTTGGCCTCCGTCTGGCTCGTCGGCCCCCACGCGATCTACCGGCTGCAAGCGAACTGTGAAGGGGCGCCGGTGATCATGGCATCCAGCTTTCTCGGCCGCGAAATCCGCGTCCCCTGCCAATCGCGCCGCGCCACCGTACAGGTCTATCAGCCTTTCCGGACCATCGACGTCGCCAAGGACCGCATCTCCTGTATCGACGGCAACGGCACCGTCTACCCCGCCTTGAGCCAAGCCGGTCCCATCGTTGCTTGCAATCCCCCTCCTTCCCAGCAGCCGCTGCGCGTCGATCGCATGGAACCCGCCGTCATTGAAGCCAACCATATCCGGCGCTACCGGCTCTTTGGATCCGGCTTCACTAAGGATGTCTCCGTCTCGCTCGACGCCGCCTCCTTCGTCGGCAGCTCCCTGTCCCGCGACCCGGATCGCCATCCCGCCGAGGTCGATCCCGGCGGCCAGTGGGTCGACGTTTTCATCAGCGTCATGTATGTTCCCGGACGGGACCGGGTCACCATCAAGCTCACCAACGAACATAACCAAGCGACCGAGTTTGCCGCCCCCGTCCAGGTCTCGGCGCTGCGATAGAATCGAAGCACCAGAATCGTTAAGGAGCGCTTATGTTTCGTCTGGATGCGGATCGCCCCGTTGAATTTTGCGACGGCACCCGTCGCCGTGATTTCCTGCACGCCGGAGCGCTCTCGACGCTCGGCCTCGGCCTCGCCCAATTCGCCGGCTTGAAAGCCCACGGCGCCGTTGACCCCAAGAAAGACGTCAACTGCATCTTATTGATGCTCGTCGGCGGCCCCTCCCAGCTCGACACCTGGGACATGAAGCCCAACGCGCCCATCGAAATCCGCGGCCCCTACAAGTCCATCAAGACGAACGTCCCCGGCATCGAAATCTCGGAAAACTTCCCCCGCATGGCCAAGCACGCGGACAAGTTCTCCATCGTCCGGTCGATGTACCACACCGCCGCCGCCGTCCACGACACCGGCCATCAGATGATGCAAACCGGACGCCTCTTCCAGGGCGGCGTCGAGCACCCCCACTACGGCTGCGTCCTCGGTAAACTGCGCGGCTCCAAAGGCGACGTCCCGCCCAACATCCTGCTGCCCCGGCCCATCGGCGCCACCGGCGGCAACATGCCCCACGGCCACGCCGCCGGCTATCTCGGCAAAGCCTACGATCCCTTCATCCTCAACGCCGATCCGTCAGACCCCAACTTCCGCGTCCCCGACATGCTCCCGCCCGATTATCTGTCGTCCCACCGCGTGGACCGGCGGAAGAACTGGCGCGAAGCCATCGACAAGTCGGTCAGTAAGTTCGAAACCTCGCAAGACGCCCGCCTCCTTGATTCGAGCTTCCAGCAGGCCTACACCCTGATGTCCTCCGCCAAGGCCCGCGCGGCGTTCGAACTCCATCGCGAACCGGAAGCCGTCCGCGAAAAATACGGCCTCAATCGCTTCGGCCAAAGCTGCCTCCTCGCCCGTCGCCTCGTCGAAGCCGGCGTCCGCTTCGTCACCATCAACATGTTCGAAACGGTGTTCGACGAAATCACCTGGGACATCCACGGCTCGAAGCCCTTCTCCCCCATTTCCTGCTACAAAGACCTCGTCGGCCCCATGTTCGACATGGCCTATAGCTCGCTCCTCGAAGATCTCTCGCAACGCGGCCTCCTGTCGAACACCATGGTCATCGGCACCGGCGAATTCGGCCGCACCCCCAAGGTCAACCCCGCCGGCGGCCGCGACCATTGGCCGCAATGCTGGTCCATGCTCGCTGGAGGCGGCCCGCTCAAGGGCGGCACCATCGTCGGCTCCTCGGACGAAATCGGCGCCATGCCCAAGGACCGTCCCACCACCCCGGCCGAAGTCGCCGCCACCATCTATAAAGGCCTCGGCATCGACCTCGAAACCGAACTCCCTGGTGCGCAGGGACGCCCTATCCCTGTCGTCGATCGCGGCACCGAACCCATCAAAGAACTCTTCGTGTAAGCCATGCGTTTCTCACTCCTGTTCTGCTTTGCCGCGGCCCTGCTGTCCGCGGCGCCGTCGCTATCCATCCTCCCGAAGGACGTCACGCTGGCCACGGCCGAATCCCGCCAGCAACTCCTCGCTGAGGCGCTGCTCGACGGCGGCGTCCAAGCCGATTGGACCCGCACCGCCGCCTGGACCTCGTCGAATCCCGCCGTCGCTGCCGTCTCCCTATCCGGCCTCATCACCCCCAAGTCCGACGGCGAAGCCGTCATCACGGCCCGCAAAGACAACCTTTCCGCCTCTGTCACCGTCCGCGTTCGCAACGCCGCCGCCCCCTTCACGTGGTCGTTCAAGAATCACGTCATGCCCGTCCTCACCAAGACCGGCTGCAACCAGGGCGCCTGCCACGGAGCCCTCGCCGGCAAGAACGGCTTCAAGCTCACCCTCCGCGGCTACGACCCCGAACTCGATTACGACGCCCTCACCCGCCAGTCTGCCTCCCGCCGCGTCAACCTCGCCGAACCCGCCCATTCCCTGCTTCTCTTGAAGCCCACCTTCGCCGTCCCCCACATGGGCGGCCTCCGCTTCAAAACCGATACCCTCGAATACCGCGTCATCGCCGAATGGATCGCCGCCGGCGCCCCGCCCCCCGCCGAAAAGGACCCCGAAGTCACCGGCCTCGAAGTCTATCCCCCGGCCGCGATCCTAGCGCCCAACGCCACCCAACAACTCATCGTCCGCGCCAAGTACTCTGACGGCCGCACCGAAGACGTCACCAACTGGGTCAAGTTCACCTCCGCCAACGAAGGCGTCGCCACCGTCGACGATTCCGGCCTCGTTAAGCTTACCGGCCACGGCGAATCGGCGATCACACTTTGGTACGCCTCCAAGGTCCTCTACGCCCGCGTCACCGTCCCCTTCATCAACCAAACCCCCGTCATCTCCGACTTCCGCCCCCGCAACTTCATCGACAATTTGGCCGCCGCCAAGTGGAAGTCCCTAAACCTCACCCCTTCCAAACTCGCCGACGATTCCACCTTCCTCCGCCGCGCCTATCTCGACGCCGCCGGTATCCTCCCCACCGCCGACGAAGTGGAAACCTTCCTCGCCGACGCGGACCCCAACAAACGCTCGAAAGTCATCGACCAGCTCCTCAACCGCGACGAGTACGCCGACTACTGGGCCTATAAGTTCTCCGACCTCCTCCTCGTCAGCTCCCGCAAACTCCGCACCCCGGCCATGTGGGCCTTCTACAATTGGATCCGCGACTCCGTCCAAACCAACAAGCCCTGGGACCAGTTCGCCCGAGACATCTTCACCGGCGCCGGCTCCACCCGCCAGAACGGCGCGCTGAACTACTTCGTCCTCCACAAAGACACCATCGAAATGGCCGAAAACGTGACGCAGGCCTTCCTCGGCCAACGCCTCACCTGCGCCCGCTGCCACAACCATCCCATGGAAAAGTGGACCCAGCGGCAGTACTACCAGTTCGCCAATCTCTTCGCCCGCGTCGGCATCAAAAATGGCAACACCGCCGCCGACAACGTCGTCTTCGCCAAAACCTCCGGCGACATCAATCATCCCCGCCTCCTCCGCCCCCTCGAACCCGCCCCCCTCGACGGCCTCCCCATGGCCCTCGACTCGACCGCCGACCGCCGCGTCCACTTCGCCAACTGGCTCACCAAAGACAACGACTACTTCACCCGCAACATAGTCAACCGCGTCTGGGCCAACTTCCTCGGCCGCGGCCTCGTCCACCCCTATGACGACGTCCGCGCCACCAACCCGGCCTCCAACGAAGAGCTCTTCGCCGCCGTCTCGGCCGACTTCGTCAAGCACGGCTACGACCTCAAGCACCTCATGCGCACCATCATGAACAGTGCCACGTATCAGCTCTCCTCGGAAGCCAACGCCACCAACCAGTCCGACAACGTCTTCTACTCGAAGTACGTCATCAAGCGCCTCCCCGCCGAAGTGCTCCTCGACGCCATGTCCCAGGTCACCGGCGTGCCCACGGCGTTCCCCGGCTACCCCGCCGGCACCCGCGCCATGCAACTGCCGGACGTCCGCGTCCAAAGCCAGTTCCTCACCTCCTTCGGCCGCCCGGAACGTATCCTCTGCGACGCCGCCGAACGCAGCTCCGACCCGTCCATCTCCCAAGCCCTCCACGTCATCAACGGCGACACGCTCAACAAAAAACTTGCCGACGCCCAAGGGAACATCGCGCTGCTTCTAAAGCTCGGCCTCTCGGATCGAAAGGTCCTCGAGCACCTCTACCTCACCGCCTACTCCCGCCCGCCCCGGCCTGAGGAGATGGCCCAGCTCAACAAGCTGCTAACGGAAGCCAAGCAGTCCAAACAGGAAGGCCTCGAAGACCTCGTCTGGAGCCTCCTCACCAGCAAAGAGTTCCTCTTCAACTACTGACATGCGCGCCGCTCTCTTTCTGATAGCCACCGTCTGCTGCGCCCAGGACTTTGAAGCGGACCTGCAGCCGGTCTTCCGCAAGTACTGCCTCGATTGCCACGCTCACGGCGTCAAGATGGGTTCGCTCGATCTTGAAACCATCGCCGGCATCCGCGCCGGCGGCAACCATGGCCAAATCGTCGTCCCCGGAAAGGCCGAAGAGAGCCGCCTCTATCTCATGTCCGCCGGCAAGAAGGAACCCTTCATGCCTATGGACGGCCGCAGTCTCGCCTCCGCCGAACTCGACGTCATCAAAAACTGGATCAACGCCGGCGCCAAAGGCCCCGCCGTCGAAGCCGCGCCCCGCCAAGCCAAGGGCATCCCCGATATCCTCCCTCTCGTTCCTCCGAAGCCGCAAATCTTCGCCACCGCCCAGTCCGCCGATGGCGCCCTCACCGCCTACGCCGGCCATAAAATCGTCACCCTCAATGGCGCCAAACTCGGCGGCCACCAATCCGCCGTCCGCGCCGTGGCCTTCTCGCAGGACGGCGCCCTCCTCGCCGCCGCCGGCGGTCTCCCCGCCCAAAAAGGCGAAGTGAAAATCTGGGACGTCGCCGCCAAGGCCGAACGCTTAACCATCATGGGCCACAAGGATTGCATCTACGCCGTCGCCTTCTCGCCGGACGGCAAACTCCTCGCCACCGCCTCTTACGACAAGATGATCTACCTCTGGGACCCCGCCACCGGCAAGCAACTCCGGCCCCTCAAAGATCACGTCGACGCCATCTACGCCCTCACCTTCTCGCCGGACGGCTCCCGACTCCTCTCCGCCTCCGCGGACCGCTCCGTCAAAGTCTGGGACCCCGCCACCGGCGAACGCCTCTTCACCCTTTCGGAACCCACCGACGCCCTCCAAACCGTCGCCATCTCCGCCGACGGCAAGCTCGTCGCCGCGGGCGGCGCCGATAAGTCCATCCGCCTCTGGGACCTCTCCCCCAAAGCCGGAGCCCTCAAGAACTCCCTAATTGCCCACGAGGACACGATCCTCCAAATCGCCTTCTCCCCCGACGGCAAAACCCTCGCCACCGGCGGCGCCGACCGCACCGTCAAGCTCTTCCGCACCGCCGATCTCACCGAACTCAAAACCTTCGCCGGTCAATCCGACTGGCCCACCGGCCTCCACTTTTCGCCCGACGGCAAAACGCTCCGCGTCGCCCGTCTCGATGGCACAACCCAAACCTATCCCATCCCCTAAAGAGCACCCATGCGCTACCTCACCCTGCTCCTCGCCGTTTCCCTGTACGCCCAGTCCCCCCGCACCACGCCCCCCACGCGGCATGACCGCCGAACTCGTCATCGAAGGCTTCAACCTCGCCAAGACCTCGGCTATCTACTTCTCGGACCGCCGCGTCACCGGCAAGATACTCCGCGTTAAGGAACTCCCCGACCTTCCCGATATCCGCATCGGCGCCAACGGCACCCAGTCCTCCATTGACGTCGGCCCCCTCCCGCCACGCAACCAGCTCACCGTCGAAGTCGACATCGCCCCCGAAGCCGAAATCGGCGACGTCTCCTTCCGGCTCCAAACCCCCCTCGGCACCTCGCCCGAAGGCACTATCCTCATTGAACCCTACGTCGGCGAAGCGCCGGACCAGGAACCCAACGATACCCTCGCCGGCGCTTTCGAAACCCATCTCCCCGCCGTCCTCACCGGCGCCATCTCCAAGCCCGGCGACCTCGACCATTTTAAGTTCACCGCCCGCGCCGGCCAAACCATCGTCATCGAAAACTCTTCGGACAAGGTCGGCTCCAGCCTCCAGCCCGTCATCGCCATCCTCGACGCCAATGGCGCCGTCCTCCGTACCTACGGCGAGGATGGAGAGACATTAACGTTTACCCATAAATTCGAAAAAGCCGGCGTCCACTATCTCCGCATCTCCGACTACGAACGCTCCGGCCGCGCCTCTCACCAGTACCGGATCAAGGTCGGCGAGTTTGGGTTCGTTTCGTATTTTTACCCGCTCGGCCTCCAGCGTGACTCTGCCGCCACCATCCAACTCACTGGTCCCAACGTCCCCGCCACCGTCCAAGTGAAGGGCACGCCCATTGTCGAAGATCCGTTCTCGACCCTCCTCCGCCCCGAAGGCGCGTACAATCGCGTCAAGCTCGCGCTCGGCCGCGACCCCGAACTCCTCGTCGCCCAGCCCTCCCCCAAACTCACCCTCCCCGTCACCTTGAATGGCAAGCTAGATAAAGCCACTTCCGTCCACAAGTTTTCGTTCAGCGCCAAAAAGGGCCAGCCCCTCGTATTCGAAGTCATGGCCCGCCGCCTCGGCTCCCCGCTCGATACCACCATCGAAATCCTCACCGCCGCCGGCAAGCCCATCGAAGTCGCCGCCGTCCGCCCCGTCGTTGAAACCTTCACCACCCTCCGCGACCACGACTCCATGCAACCCGGCGTCCGCATCACCCACTGGAACAACATCAACGCCGGCGACTACATGATGCTCGGTCGCGAAATCGTCCGCGTCGCCGAACTCCCCCGCGGCCCCGACGAAGACATCCGCTACGAACAGCTCAACGGCCAGCGCGTCACTTTCTACAACACCGCCGCCGAAGCCCACGCCATCGACAAGGCCATCTACAAAGTCCAGATCCATCCCCCCGGCGCTCAGTTCGCGCCCAACGGCCTTCCCGTCACCCGCATCTACGCCCAGAACGACGACGGCGGCCCCGGCTTCAGCAAGGACTCCTACCTCACCTTCACCGCCCCCGCCGACGGCGACTATCAGCTCGTGGTCCGCGACGTCACCGGTGCCACCGGCCCCTACCGCCTCAACATCCGCGAGCCGCGCCCGGACTTCCGCCTCTCCGTCAACCCGCGCAACCCCAACGTCCCCCGCGGCGGCACCATCCCGCTCACCGTCACCGCCACGCGCCTCGACGGCTACTCGGGGCCCATCGACCTCTCCTTCTCCGCCCTCCCCAAGGGCTTCACGGTCACCAAGGGCCGCATCGAGCCCAACCAGAACACCGGCGTCCTCCTCCTCACCGCCGCGCCCGATATCCAGGTCGCTGAAGCCGTCCGCTTCGACGTCACCGGCGCTGCCCTCGGTGTAACCCGCCAAGCCAGCCCCGAGGACCACCTGAAGCTCATCGCCGTCGGCGGCAACCCCGACGTAATCATGACCAGCGCCACCCGCCGCGTCGAACTCGCCCCCGGCGAAACGGCCGCCATCCAGGTGAAGATCAGCCGCCACAACGGCTTCGCCGGCCGCGTCCCCGTCGATGTCGTCAACCTGCCGCCCCGCGTCAAGCTGCCCGATTTTGGCCTGAACGGCGTCCTGCTCAACGAAGACGAAACGGAGCGGACCTTCTACATCGAGGCTACCCCCTCCGCCGAACCCGGCGACTATACCATCGCGGTCGCTGGCCGCGTCGAAACCCGCAGCCCGCAGCAGAACCTCTCCGCCGCGCCGGAAACCATCGCCGTCCGCATCAAGGCGAAGTAAACAGCGCCGCCGCTTCGTTGACGAGAAGCGCCCGGCTGTAGACCGTCACGCCGGGCCCCGTCGGCCGAGTCGAGAAGTGCGCGAAGTCCTTCGGCAGCCGGCCCCAGCCCATCTGCCGGGTCGCCCCGCCGTCGTTAAACACGCCGTCCACCATCCACCACACAATCCCCGATCCACCGTCGATGGTCACGACCACCTGCTGCTTCCGCCCGGCCACCAAAGTCCCTTCGTGCGTCCCGGCGTCGGACTCGTGCGTGAAGCCGCCCAGCGTCAGCTTCCAGCTAAACCGATCCGAAATCGCGATCTGCAACTTCTCTCCCGTCACCGCCACCGGCCCCGGATACAGGTCGTCGAGGAAGCTCGGAAAGGCAATGCTGAAGCCCGCCGCTGTCGATACGTTCCCAGTCGTCTCCAGGCCTTTCGGCGCCGCCGGATTCCACAGCCGCTGCAGGAACGAATCGTCAATCCGGTGGATCCGCGCGACCGTCTTCTGCGTCTCCGTGATCCAATAGTTCCCGTCCTCTTCAACGAAGTCGGGATAGCTCATCCGCGTCGGCGGGTCGTCGTCGTAAAGCAGAATCTCGGGCTCGCTCCAGTGCAGCCGCCCGTTCTTCTCCGTCCCCGCCAGTACCCAGCCGGGGTTCCGGTCGAGGTACACGTTCCACTTCTCGCGGCTCACGGAAACCTCACCGCCGTTATTGTGGAACCACAGCAGGTAGCGCCCGTTCGCAAACCGCCGGCAGAAGCTGAACGCCCGCGGGTTCTTGATCCGCCGCCCCGCCGGGCTGTAGGTCGCATAGGCCGCCGGCGTCCAGCTCACGCCCCGGTCGGTCGAATACGCCTGGCACAGGTAGCCGTCGATGCTCCGCCAAATGCTATAGAGCGTTCCGTCGCTCAGCGCCGTCACGTTGATCTCTTCGGCAATCGGCCCCTTCGGCGCCCGCAGCCCCTCTTCGGTCTCCGGCAGTTGCCGGAAACGGACCTTCGCCGGGTCCGCTTCGGTCAGCACGTTGTCGCTCCGCAGCACGAAGCCGCGCGATCGCATCAGCACCCCCGGCAGCCCCCACTTGGTCACCCGGCCAATTCCAATGAACACCTGCCCCCGGTCCACAAGAGGCTTAGCGACGGACCAGAAGAAGATCTCCCGCCCCTCGAAATTGTTCCGCCGGTCCGCTGCGAGCATCGGCAGCGGCACGTCATAGCGCTGCGCCGACCACGTTCGTCCGCCGTCGTCCGAGTACTTGAAGACGAACTTCCCCAACGTATCCACGCGCTTCGCAATCGCCGGCGAAGCCACCTCCGGCACCACGCGGATATTGTTGACGTTGTAGGTGTAGAAGATGTAAATCCGCCCTGACGGCGTCGCCAGCGGCACCGCCCACGAAGCCTCCGGCCCCGTACCCGGCTCGACGTCAATCGGCTTGCTCCACGTCCGCCCCTGGTCCGTCGACCGCGTCACCACGACGTGTTGCCCGCCTTGGCCCTCTTCGCCCGGCCCGGTCGTAATCACGCACAGCCAAGCGCCGCCCCGCGTCTTCACCACATAGGGCTGGTCCGCATACCCTTCGTCCGGGATCACCGAACCGTTCTGTATATTCCGCCAGTCTGCCATTACATGACGTCCACGAAGCTCTTCCGCAGCTTCCGGAATACAGCGTATCCCAAGTAGAAGAAGAACAGCGCGTACGCCCAGATCCGGGCGACCTCCTGCCAGGCGGGGATCGTGTTTTCGAGGAACAGTTGCCGGTATCCGGTCACCAGCTTAAAGATCGTGCTCCGCTGCAGAATCGGCCACGCCCAGTCGGGCAGCGACGACTGCGGGTAGCAGATCGGCGTCAGGAAGAAAACCAGGGTGAGCAGGAACCCGTTCACCTGAATCAGGTCCCGCAGATACACGCCAATCGCCGCGAACAGCCAGGCGATACCCATCGTCAGCAGCAGCTGCGGAATCACGTATACCGGCAGCCAGAGCGCCTCCGGCGGCAGCTTTTCGCGCACGGCCATCAGCAGAAACAGATACACGATCAGCGCGAGCCCGCTCGTACATAGCCCAGAGACGGCCAGGTTCGCCGGCAGAATCTCCACCGGGAAAACCAGCTTCTTCACAAAGTTCCGATGCTCCCAAATCACGCTCGGCGCCCGGCCCACCGCTTCGCTGAAGGCGAGCCACGGCAACATGCCGCACAGAAAATACAGCACAAACCCGGCCTGTCCGTCCGACCCCGGAAAGCGAGTCTGCAGCACGATACCGAACACAAAGTAATAAGTCACCATCAGCAGCAGCGGGTTCAGAATCGTCCACACCATATTGCCGAACGATCCGCGATAGCGCCCGCGGATATCCCGCTCCACCATCGCCGCAATCAGCCCGCGGTTGCGAAACAACACCTGCCAGGGCTCCACGAGCAATTGCAGCGCCTGCCGCGGCAGCGTCTGCCAGCGCAACTGGCGCATGGTCGTCGTCCGCTGCCGGATGGTTGCCTGGCCGCTCTGGACCTTCGCCTCCACCAGCAGAAACGTCTCGCCCCGCTCATATCCCCAGCCCTGCTCCGTATCGATGGACGAGACCAGCACCCGGTACTCGCCGTCCGCCTCCGGCAGGGTAACCTGCAGTTCGCCACCGGGGCCCCATGGCCCTTCTTCAATGCAGAGCCCACTGCCGCTATCAAAAACCTGCCACCCGGCATTCCGCCCGGTGCCTGGCTCGAAGTGGACGACCGTGGTCACTCCCCGCCCTCATAGAGCCACGCCGGATACCTTTTCCGAATCGGACCCGTCTTCCGGCCCACCGCATAAATCCCGTCGCCGCGCAGCTCCTTCGGCAGCATATACCGGTCGAGCAGATGATAGATCCACTCGTTCTCCGGTCGCGGAATCTCGCGGAATTCGCCCGTTTCGAGCAACGCCACCGCAAAGCCGCTATCGAGCAACAGGTGGTAGATCTCCTTGGCCGTATACTCCCGCGCGTGCCGCGCCTCCACCTCTTCGCCCGGCTTCGACGGCTTGATATACGCCGGGAAGAATCCCGGATGGTAGCCATCCAAAATCGCCCGCAGCGCCCGCAGGCTCGCAATATTCGGCGTGGTCAACACCAAGTGGCCGCCCGGCTTAAGTATCCGGTTCACCTCGGCCATCATGTGCATCGGGTCGCTCGGCAGATGCTCGATCAACTCGCAGCAGAGCACCGTTGAAAAATGCTCGTCCGGGTAGGGAAACGTGTCTTTCTCGGCGTCGAACAGGTCCACTTCGCAAGAGAAGGTTTCCCCGGTCGAAGACGTCACCGACCGCTGGTCCACCTGGCCTGCCGGGCCGTAGTAGCAGCCGCGGACATAGCCGTAACCCAGCTTACTCTTGAGCGATGGGGTGATCTGTAAGTACGCCCCCATCTCGAGAATCCGGTCGCTCTCCGTCCCCGGCGGGGTAATCGCCAGCGTCTTCTCAAACCGCGTCAGGTGAATCTCGCCGTACTGCTTGGCCTCTTCGGTCTCCGCCATCCAGGATTGGATGTACTCCGGCTCCACCACCACCGCCGGTGCCTCCACGTTCGGCTCTTCGACAGCCGCCGCCACCACCGGCGGCGCCCACGGCCGGCCTTCTGCCACGGCCGCCAGGAACTCGGCGTACTGCCGCGCGCACAGGTCCCAGTTGCACTCTTTCTCCACCCACGCCCGCGCCCGCGCGCCCATCTCCCGCGCCAACTCCGGCCGGCTCACCAGCAGATTCAGATACTCGTAAATCGTATCTTCCTCGGTCGCATCCACCGGCACCTTCAGGCAGATCGCATCCGGGAACTCGGCGAAGCTGCCAATGTTACTCACGACGACCGCCCGCCCCATGCCCAGGCTCCGCAGCAGCGTACCGGAACTCTCGCCCACGGTGGGGAAGCGCAAATTCAGAATTACGTCGCAGGCCGCAATGTAGCCGTTAAAGTCTTCAATCGGCGTAAAGCCCAGCATCCGCACGTGTTCGTCGAGCCCCATGCCCCGGATGAGCGACGCCAACGGAAAGTCCGGATGCGGCTCACCCACCAGCACCATCCGCGCATCGGGTCGCACCCGGATCAGCCGCTTGAACGCCCGCAACGACTCCGCAATCCGCTTGTACGGTTTCAGAAATCCGAAGACCCCGATCAACGGAGTCGATTCGTTCAGCCCCAGCCGCGCCCGAAAGCCCATCCGGTCGCCCATCTCCGGCAGCCAGGCCCCGTGCGGAATCTTCGCGAGCGGCCCCGTAAAGCCCGCCGCGCGTACGTCGTTCGCCACGGCCTCACTATGAACAACCACGCCGCGGCTCGCGCCCAGAATGCGCTTCAGCATCGGCACACCTTCGTAGTCCGGGCCCACCTCCAACCGCCGCACCCGCTCGGCAAACGCGAGCGCCGCCGGGCCTCCGTCGAATTCGCACTCCCGCACGTACCCGTCCCAATCCTGCCGGCAGATCGTCAGGTCAGTAATCAGATGGTGCAGGTTCGACTCGTGCAGCACCACCACGCCCGGCCGCCGCAGCGCCTCTTCATATACGTAGGCATGGAAGCCGTTATTGCCGATTTGATAAAGGCCCAAGCCGTCGGCCGGACCCGGTTTATCCAACACGGTCAGGTCAACGTATTTCGCCAGCGGCTCCACCAGCGCGGCCGAATAGTCAGCGATGCCGCTCTTGGCCGGCGGCATCGGAGAGAAGAAAGCAACCTTCAACGAACCCATTCCAATGCAAAGCTTCCCATGACGAACGGTACTTTCACCAGCGCCAACGTCCGCGCCTCGTCCTTTGCGAAGTAGAGATCAAACTCCCACCGCGACTTCGGACCCACTAGGATGGCCTTGAAGTGGTCCGTGTCGGTGGGCACCTCGGCCACCGTCACGCGCTCGGCGCCGACGCGGTTCAGCCGGATGTCGTACGCCGCGCCAAAGAAGATCCGCTGCGGCCCCGGTGCCCGGCCCGCGGCCAGCTCCTGCCGGACGAAGAACAGATACGCCAACGCATCGTGGGCGCAGGCCGGTACGGCGAACTCCGTCTTGCCACCCCCCGCCTCGGTCGTCCGCGTGGCCATGGTCCCGGCGAACTTGGTCGTCTCCTGCCGCTTCCGCGCTCCATGCTCGGAGTCCTTTCGAAACTCGACCGAACAGAGCGCTTCGGTCGCCGTACTCCGAAACGTATCGACCACCTTGAATCCGGGAATCGCCGCCTCCAGCGTGAGCGCAAACTTCCACTGCCCGCTGTCCTTCTTCGCGGTAATCTGCCCTTCGCCCAGACCCAGGCCGCTCGGCCAACTGATCTGGTAGCGCGTTGCTTCTTCCCAGCCCCCGGCGGCCCAAGCCGTCGCCGCGGTCAACAACAACATCCAGCTACGCATGATGGCTAACCGGCGCCCGGCGTTTCGCTTGTTCGACCACGCTTTGGTAGATGTCCAGCGTCTGCCGGGCCGTCTGCCGCCACGTGTACCGGGCGGCGTTGTCCCGCCCCCGGCGGCCCATCTCGGTCCGGTAATCTTTGTCGAGCAACAGGTCCCGCATCGCCATCACCATCTCGCGCGTCGAGTAGGGGTTAAACAACTGCGCCGCTTCCCCCGCCACTTCCTTCATGGCAGACGTATTGGCGCAAGCCACGGGTACGCCGCAGGCCATCGCTTCGAGAATCGGAATTCCGAAGCCTTCATAGAACGACGGAAACACGAACAGGTCGCTCGCGTTGTAAAGCTGCAGCAGCTCCTCATCGTTTACGTAGCCCGTAAAATGGATCCGGTTGCCGAACGGCGATTCCTCGGCAATCTGGTGAACGCGCGGCGCAAACCACGTATCCTTGCCGACAAAGACAAGCTTGTGCGGCAGTTGCGGAAAGTTCGCCACCAACTCTTCAAACGCTCGAATCAGTCCGATCGGGTTCTTGCGCGGCTGCAGATCCCCCACGCAAAGGATAAACGGCGACCGGATGGAAAACCGGCCGTCCACGAATGCCTGGGCCTGCGCGCGCGGTTGCGGGCGGAAGATCTCCGAACAGGCCGCCGGTACGACGGCGATCTTCTCGGGGTCCATCCCATACGCTCGCGCGATGCCCGTGCGCGAAAACTCGCTGAGCGTCACCACCTTCGCCGCTTGGCGCACCGTGCGTTCCACGGTCCAGCGAAGTTGAACGCGGCGGGCCCGCGGGAAGAACTCCGGATGTTCGAGATAGCTGACGTCGTGGACGCTCACCACCACCGGCACCGGGCAGAACAGCGGTGCCGTGTACTGAACATGAATCATATCCGGCTGATCCCGTCGCAGGCCCATGGCGAGATCGAAGCCTAGCCGCCGAAAGGGGTTATTGCTCACCCACCGTTTAGCGAACCGTTTCGGCACCAACTCGTCCGCTCCTGGAACGGAGAGGTAGGCGAGAAACTGGTCGTCCCGGTCAAGCCCGTCATATTGTTCGAGCAGATTGCGGACATAAACTTCGTTCCCGGTCAGGTGCCGCCCAATGGCGTGGGCATCAATGCCGAAGCGCATGCTGGTTCATCCAGTATAAGTTCATTTCCCTGAATCGCTTGCCTTAATCACCTAGGATCCGCGATTTGTCGAGCTGCTGCCAGGCCGCCGAGCGGTGAAAGGTCTCCTCATACAATAGCCTGCCCGACGTCCGAAGTCTGGTGGACAAAGTTTCATCTTGTAACACGCGGCGGATGGCGGCGAGGAAGTCGGCCGTCGAATCGGCCAGCAGGTAGTGCTCCCCATCCCGTCCGGGGAGCCCTTCGGCACCGATTCGCGTTGAAACCACCGGCGTCCCTGCCGCCCACGCTTCAAGAATCTTGACCCGCGTGCCGCTGCCCGCCAGCAGAGGGACTACCGCCACCGCGCCCCGCGCGATCTCGGCGAAGGCGTCCTCCACCGCACCCGTCATCTCCACCCGGTCCAAGCCGGAGACAGAGCCCATCACCGCCTCCGGATTCATTCCCACCAGCCGCCAGCGCAAGTTGGGTTCACTCTTCTGCAGGGCCGGCCACATCGCCCGCGCGAACCAAGCCACCGCTTGCTGATTCGGGTGGTACTCCAGATTGCCCGAGAACACGACGATCCGCTCCCGGCCGGCTTCCGGTAAAGGCCGCCAGGGAATCGTGTTCGGATACACCGTCACCGCTAATCCCGGCGCCAGGGTGGTCACCCGCTCAGCATCCCGTTCGGAAGTCACCAGGGCGCTCGAGTAGCGGGGCAAGAACTGGCGTTCCAGTTGTTCGGAAAGCCGGGCGAAGCGCTGATGCGCCATTCGTCCCGGCCAGGGCTCCGCCCGGAGGTCGCAGATCACGCGGTCGGCAAAGCCTTGGAGCAAATCGACATAAGGCCCGAGCCAGAAATGCTCGACAAAGATCACGTCGTAACGCTGTCCCTGCAGCGCGGCGGCGATTTGCGATTCGAACCCAGCCAGCCGGTCTATGAGCGGCGGGACCCCCCGGACGAACCGCCCGGCGTTGCGGAGGACCCGCGACGGCAGCGAACGGCCATTGGCGGGCAGAGCGATGTGCCAGTGCCGCTCGACGGCCCCGGGCGGCGGAGTGCAAGGAGCGAACGAGAGCAGGTCGACCGAGGCTTCGCGTTGCGAAGCGTATTCCATGAGCGAGGCGATTCGCTGAGCGCCACCGCCGAGGACGGGAAACGGCGATTCCGGGGTGAGAAAAAGGACGCGACGCTGCAATCTTCTATTGTGCCCTTTCAAGGATTTGCGCGGTATGCCGACGGCCGTGCGCAGCGAGAAAAAGCAGCCACTGGTAGCCATCGAACATGCCGATCATGGGGTGGGGACAACGTCCTTGGCGCAGCGGAGTTTCGGTCCCTGCTATCCACGCGTAAATCGTCTCTCGAAGAGCTCCGTACGCCGTCCAGAACTCCTGCTCCGTGCGCCAACGCCCTTCCGGCAACAACGCCTCGGGGGACTGCGCGCGCCGGCCACGCCGGGAGACCCGGGTAAACAGTTCCTCGTCGGACAGCACCGGTGGGGTTGGATCGTCCAGGCGCAACGCCGGGCTCTGCAGGAGCCCGAAAACGCGGCGATCGGTCTTCTCCAAGTGCTCCGCGATGGCCGCGATGGACCATTCGCCCTCCGGGGCCGGTTGGTCCCACGGTTGGCAAGCTTCGCGCAGGGCTTCCTCCTGGGCGCGGAGTGCTTCCAGTAAGGAGGTCCGTTCGCGGTCGGTTAAGGACATAGTTCCAGCCTACCCCCGCCGGGCGGCTTCTTCATAAACGGCATGGGTCTCCCGCGCCGTTCGTTTCCAACTGAACGCGGCGGCGCGCCGCAGCCCAGCCTCCCGCCATGCCGCCACCTGCTCCGGATCGGTGACGCAGGCGGACATCCCGTCTACCCAGGCCCGGACGTCGGTGGCTTCGCCTTGCCACGCCGCGCCGCCGGCCACTTCCGTCACGGCGGGGTCACGCGAGGTCAGCACCGCGGCACCGGACTGCATCGCTTCGAGGATCGGCAACCCAAATCCTTCATACAGGGTCGGGTAGACCACCGCCAAGGCATTCGCATAGAGCGAGGGCAGTTCGGCCTCCGCCACAGGCCCGAGCAGCCGGAGACCCTCCACCTCGGCGAACACCGGCCCATCCTCACGGCGGCGGCCAGCCAGCACCAGCGGAATCCGATGGCGCCGCCAGACCTCGCGCCAGGCCTCCACCAGAAACGGCAAGTTCTTGCGCGGTTCGAGCGTCCCGACGTAGAGGAAATACGGCTCCACGGCGGGGTCGCGGGGGCGCGACGCGAACCGCGCATCGGCCGCCAACGGCACGGCCACCACACGGTCGGGGCAGAGCGAAAAGCGATCGATGGCCTCCCGGCGGATCGCCTCACTCAACGTCAGCACCATCGACGCCCGGCCCAGGCGCAGTAGCCACGGCGTCCGCTGCCGGACGCGATCAGCCCCCACGTGCCAACCCGCATCCCGCCAAGGCGACAGATCGTGGAGCGAGAGCACACTGGGGCAAGCGCGGAGGTAGGGAACCGAAAAGTCGGTGCCGTGGAAGACGTCCATGCGGAGCTGCCGCAGCGTGCGAGGCAGCCCGAGCAGCCACCATTTCGACGAAAACGAACCTGGCGCCGGGGTCGTCCAATGCGGCGGCCACTCCGGTCGCCGAGGTACCGGTTGGTCGCTGAGGAACTGGTACCGATCATCTGGAAACTCCGCTTCGAGCGCACGCCGCAACTCGACGAGATAACGGGTGACGCCGCCCGTCGGCACGGTCAGCGGCGTCGCATCCAAGGCCACCTGCATTCGTTACGGCAGGTCCTCAAGCACGGTTTCGAGCAGCCGCGGCACGTACCCGTTCAGCTTTTGGATCGCTCCCTTCTTCTGCTTGGGCAGAGCGGCGAGCCGGGCTTTCACCGGCAGAGCCTTCTGGTCGAGATAGTCGAGCGCGTTCAGCGCCTGCAACGCGACGAAGATGCCATGCTTTTCCTGATCGGCCAACTCGGCGAGCGTGTCCAGCGCCGCCGGCAGGTCGGCTGGCGCGCCGTAGCGCCCAATCGTTTCGGCGGCAACGATGCGGACGGCGGGCGCGGCGTCGCTCAAGAGCGGGCGAAGAGGAGCGGCATTCTGGCGGATCAGATGCCGCATCGCCGCCCAGTAGCGCACCGCGCTATCAGGATCCTTCAGACCCGCCGCGAGCTTTGCCGGATCGGTCTCGGCGGCCATCGCCTGAATCTGGGGCAGGTTGGTGAGCTTTTGGGCGGCGTCGTAGGGGGCGCCGCTTCCCGCCCGCTCGTGGATCTCATTCTCCGGAAGGAACCCAATGTCCCGGATGCGCGTGGCGAGATCCTCCTGCGCTTTGCGGAGCTTGGCCAGGATCGGCGCCATGCGGGATTGACCAGCGAGGTTGTTCACCTCGTCGCGATCGGAGCGCAGATCGTACAGCTCCTCGGCGGGCTTGGTTTTCCAGAAGTGCTGCTGTGAGACGGTGAGCTTGCCTTCCTTGAAGAGCTTCTGCCACACCTGCGTGGTGGGCGTCTCGAACATATAAGCAATGTGCTGCGCGTAGACGCGGTGCGGCATGAACTGACGGAGATAGACGTAACGGCCGTCAGTGACCGATCGGACCATGTCGTAACGCTCGTCCATGCGCCCGCGGAATCCGTAGACATAAGCCTGCCGCGGCTCGACGGCCTTGCCGAGGAACGCGAACCCCTGATGATAGCTAGGCTTGGGAATCCCGGCGAGCGAAAGGACCGTCGGCGCGAGATCGACAAAGCTGACGGGCCGGTCGGTCGTCGCGCCGGGCTTGTATTCGTTCGTCGCAAGGGCCTTCCATTTCTCCGGGAAGTGAACGATGAGGGGGACGCGCAGCCCGGAGTTGTAGGGCCAGCGCTTGCTGCGGGGCATACCGCTGCCGTGGTCGGAGTAGAAGAAGACGATAGTGTTATCGGCCAGGCCGTCCGCTTTCAACTCGTCGAGGACTTTCCCGGCCAAGCCGTCCATCGTATTCACGTTGTCGTAGTGCTGAGCCCAGTCGTGGCGGACTTCCGGCGTATCCGGGTGGTAGGCAGGGATGCGGATCTCCGCCGGATCGTGGCGAAGCTGGTGGGGCCGGGTGCGGATTTGGCTCTCGTGGGTGACCGTGAAATTGAAAACCGAGAAGAACGGCTGGCCTTCCTTGCGCTTGCGCCAATGGGCCTTGTTGCTCGATTCGTCCCACACGGCGCCGGTGAGGTCGATGTTGTAGTCTTCCTTCGAATTATTGGAAGTGTAGTAGCCGGCTTCGCGGAGAAACTGCGGGAACATCTTCTGCCCCGCGCCCATCTTGGTTTGTGAACGCATGTGCTCGGCGCCCAGCGAAGGTGGGTACATTCCGGAGATGATGGTCGTCCGGGCCGGAGCGCAGACGGGCGCGTTGGACCAGCAGCAGGTGTAGCGCAGGCTCTCTTCGGCCAAGGCGTCCAGGCGGGGCGTGGCCGCGTTCCGGTCGCCGTAGCAGCCCAACGAGGGGCTCATATCCTCGCAAGTAATCCACAGAATATTGGGTCTTTCCGGGGTTTGGCCGGGCGCTGCCGAAGCCGCTGCTAGGGTGGAAAGGAAGTGCCGTCGCTGCATTCCACTCGTTTGTATCATAAGGGGAATCCCGGGGTGTGAAATGGCGCCGGGAATTCTTACACTGGTGGATTATAATCATCGTGTAGTCCCGCGCCCTAAGGAGCCCTTCGTGAGCCAGAACCCTGCACAGCGTGATGCCTTTCTCAACGAGCTCCGGCGTTTGGATGCACAGGTGGGGTCCGCCAAGTCGATCGACGACCTCAAACCGATCTACTATCGCCTCGAAGAGATTGGCCAGAGCTTTCCTACGGATAGCGGCATGCAGACCGCCATCAGCGACGTCCGCAACAAAATGGTAGCGTTTGGGCAGCGCCTGATGGAGATGCAGAGCACGGCGGAACGGGAAGCGGCGGCGAAGATGCCGGGTGGCGCTTTCGCTCCTCCGGTGCAGCAGCCGACCCAAGTGTTTCAGAGCGGATCGCTGACGGCGAAGCCGCCCGCTTACGCTCCCCCGCCCACGGCTCCTCCGCCCACATCGATTCCCCCACCGCCGGGTCCGCCCCCGTCGTCCCCTCCGCCGTTTAATTGGAAACGCGCCGTCGCCGTCGGTGGTGTCGTTGGGTTGTTGATTGCGGCGGGTGGTATCTACACGATTCGCAACGCTCAGAAGAAAGCGGAAGAGCAAAAACAGGTTCCGGAAGGGGCCGCGAGCATCGCGATTAAGACCTCGCCGGTGGGCGCGTCAATTCGGGTGAACGGCGAGGTGAAGTGCACCTCGAACTGTAATATTGAACTGCCGACCGGCACCTACGAAGTGCTGGCCGTCATGCCGGGCTACGAATCCGCGACCAGCGCGCTCAACGTCGTCGGGGGCACGCCCAGCGAACTTGCGCTCACTCTGCAGCCGATGCCGCTTTCGGTTCGATTGTTTACCGACCTGCAGGCGGGCAAAGTGACGCTCGACGGCAACCCGCTGGGGGATCTCCAGGATGGGCAGTTGGTTTTGGACCGGGTCTCGCCGGGTAAACACACCGTCAAGGTGACGAATCAGGCCACCGAGGCGTCCTTCGATTTCGAGTCACAGCTGGGACAGGCGCCGGTGATTGTGGGGCCGGTGGTGGCCAAGAATGTGCTCGCGATTGTGGTTTCGAATGCGGGCAAAGCGGCCAAGGTGCACTCCTCGGCCAACGTGAAGGTGCAGGTGGACGGCACGGCAGCCGGCGATGCGGGGCCCAGCGGATTGGCGCTGGACAATTTGCCGCCCGGCGACCGCGAACTGGCGATCAACGACGGGTCGGTGGACCGGAAGTTGCTCGTGTCCGTCGGAGCGCAACCGACGCTGACGGCCTATTTGAAGCTCGACGTGAATCTGGGCAGTCTCTACGTCGCGGCGGGTGACCTCGACGATGTGACGGTTTTCCTGAACAACACTGAGCTCAAGCGGAAGACGAAGGGGGGCCAACTTCGTCTACTCGGTCTGCCGGTACGGCAGTACATGGTTCGGGTGGTGAAGGACGGCTACACGGCGGAAGCCGCCAAGCCGGTGACCGTTGCCAAGGGCCAGGAGACGCGGGTCGAGTTTGCCCTGAAAGCGATTCCCAAGCTCGCCAACCTGAAGATCAGCGGGGCCACTCCCGGGACGGCGGTTTTGTTGGACGGCCAAGGGCTTGGGATCATCGCGGCGGACGGAACCTATTCGTCGACGACCATCGCTCCGGGCGAACATACGATTGAGTTCCGGCGGGAGTCTTTTGCGCCGAAGCGGAATCCGCGGCAGTTCCGGGCCGGCGAAACGGTGGAGCTCAGCGGAGCCGATGTGACGCTGGTGGCGGCCGCGTCGTCCGTGAAGGTGAATGTAAAGCCGGCGACCGCGCAGATCTTCTACCGGAAGAGCGATGAGACCCAACTGCGGCAGGCCAACGGCAATACGATCAATGTCGGCGCCGGGACCTGGGTGGTGGTGGCGAAAGCGGCCAATTTCGTGGACGGCACGACCACTGTGCAAGTGGCGTCGGGCGAGAACAAAACGGTGGAGATCGCCCTCAAAGAGGCCCCCAAGGTCGTGACCAAGAAGCTGGGCACGATGCTTGAATGGGAGCAGCCGGGCGAATGGGTGCAGCAGGAAGGCTGGACGGTTCACAAAGGCGGAAACTTCGTGCTTTACGGCATCACCCCGCCGAACGGTACGTTTACCTTCAACATTGCGCTACTCAAAGGGCGGCGGCTGCAGTGGTTTGCTGACTACAAGGATTCGAAGAACCATGTGCTGTACCAGCTCGACCGGAAGAACTTCTTCCGCCGGGATGTGGTGAACGGGCGGTCGAGCGAGTACAAGGCGGGACACGATCTCGAGAAGCAGGAGAGCTACACGATTCAGATCGACATCTCGCCCGGGGCCGTGAGGCATTCGTTGCACAACGGGACGAAGTGGATCGAAATGGACACGTTCACCTCGCCGGGGCGTAACCTGACGGAAGGAAAGTTCGGCCTCTACATTCCGGGGAGTGACGTGTTTGGCCTGAGCAACTTCCGGTTTAATCCGAGATAACCATGCCTATAGGCGTTAACTCTTTTCTCTGGACGGCCAACTTTACCGAGGCCCACCTGCCGCTAATTGCCCGGGCAAAATCCCTGGGTCTCGATGGCATTGAAATGGGCGTCTTTGATTTCGCCAACTTTCCGGCCGCCGCCGTGCGGCAGGAACTGGCGGCGCAAGAGATGACCGGGCTGCTCTGCACCGCCCTAACGGGGAATCAGAGCTTAGGATCGGACGACCCGGCGATTCGCGCGGCGACGCTTGAGTTTCTGCGGATGGCGATTCGCGGCGCGGCCGAAGCGGGCATCTCGATGGTGGCCGGTCCATTCTGCTCGGCCGTGGGCTTGTTGCCCGGAAGGCGCAGAACGGCGGACGAGTGGCAACGGGCGATTGCAGGCCTGCAGGAGTTAGGGCCGGTGTGCCGGGAGCATGGGGTGCGGTTGGCGGTGGAGCCGTTGAATCGCTTCGAGACGTATTTCCTCAACACCGCCGCGGATGCCAAGGCGTTGATTGATGCCGTGGGGCAGCCGGAAATTGGGGTGCTATACGACACCTTCCACGCCAATATTGAGGAAAAGAACCAGGCGGACGCCATTCGCCTGCTCGGCTCCCGCATCTTCCACGTTCACACCTGCGAGAACGACCGCGGAACGCCGGGCACGGGGCCGATCGACTGGATCGGGGTGGTGGGCGCCTTGCGGGAAATCGAATACAGCGGCTGGTGCGTGATTGAGACGTTCGGTCCGGCGATCAAAGAGATTGCTGCTGCGGCCTGCATTTGGCGCGACTTAGCAGATAACCCGGAAGACATCCCCTCCATCGGCGCGGAGAATCTAAGGTCGCTGGGCGTCGTTTAGCCCTTGGCGAAGTAGAGGGCGGTCGCGCGTTCGAGGTCGGGTTTCGTCATCTGAATCGGCCGGTTCTCGTACTGCGAGATGGAGGACAAGATGTTGCAGATATCCGTCGGGTAGCAGGCGCGCAGCTCGGTGCGGCCTTCGCGGAGGCAGAGCCGGCGAAGGTACTCGGCGCTATCGGGCTCGGTGGGCACGCGGCGAGCGGAGACTACCCGGTCGAAAATCTGATCGAAGACTTGGGCCGTCACGCTTTCGACGTAGATCTTGTTCGGGATACGGCGGAGGAAGGCTTCGTCGGCCAGGTCGCTGGGGTCGAGATTGGTCGAGAAGACGACCAGGAGCTCGAACGGGATCTGGAACTTCACGCCGTAGCGGAGCGTGAGGTAGTCGACACGCCGGTCAAGAGGGACGATCCAGCGGTTGAGCAAGTCGCGAGGCGACATGAGTTGGCGGCCGAAGTCGTCGACGATGAACAGGCCGTTGTTGGCCTTCATCTGTAGCGGGGCCGAATAGATGCCGCTCGATTCGTCGAGGCGAAGCTCCAACATGGAAGGGATCAACTCGCCACCGACGACGATGCACGGGCGGCGGCACAGGACCCACCGAGGGTCCATTTCGTTGTCCTCCATCGTGAGGGCGTGGTGCACCACGGGGTCGTAGATGCTGATGATCTGGTTATCGACCTCCACGGCGTAGGGGATCATGACGGCATCCTGGTAGACGCGGAGCATCCGCTCGGCGAGGCTGGTTTTCCCGTTGCCGGAGGGGCCGTAGACGAAGATGGAGCTTTGGGCGATCAGGGCAGGGCCGAGTTGGTCGAGGAGGCGATCCGGTACAACGAGGTCCACCTTGGCGGACTGAGCCCGAACGGCGGCGTGGTAATCGTTGAGCGAGACGGGGCAGGCCCCCGCGTACTGGCTGATTTGGAAACGTTCGCTGGCGGTCTGGCGGCCGGCGACCGAGAGAACGAAGTTATAGTCGTTACCTGTCATGCCCTTGACCTCGACCATCTGCTGCGCTCGCATGTAGCGGAAGATATGGTCGACCACCGGGACGGAGACGCGGAGCTTTTGTGCCATCGCCGTGAGGCTGCTGGTGCCTTCGAGCATGAGTCGCCGGAGAACCAAATCGAGCACGAGGTTTTCCCGTACCCCCAGGGTGGCAAGATCCATCGGAATCGGGGGCGCGAATCCGGCCGGCAGTGCGGCACCTATGGAGAGCGGTGGCATCGACATCGATCTTTTATCGGCAACTCGATGGGGAAACTTTAGTCCACGATTTCGGCTCCCGGTGCGTCGTATCTACTTGACCGTCCTGCGCCTTCTGTTTGCCGTTACGCTGGGACTCGTGCTCTTGTCAGCCGAGGAATCGGCCCGTAGCCTGGGCCGCCGGGCCGCGAAAGCGGAGAAGGCCGGGCAGATTGCCGAGGCCATTCTGCTCTACAACCAGGCGGACGCGAAGGACCCGGGGAACCGGAGCTTCGCGGCCAAGAGCCGGAGCCTGACGGAGCGGGCGTTGCGGCAGAATCCACCGCCAGCCGTGGCGGCGGCGCTAATCGCGGAGCCGCCAGCGGTCTCGTCGATTCCCGAGCAGGACCTGCGGGAGGCGCAACGCCTGCTGCCTCCGCCGGAGTTGGCGTTCGGGGCCGGGCCGTACTCGATTTCGTTACGCGGCGCACCGCGGGACGTGATTGAACGGACGGCGCGGCAGTTGGGAATTGAGGTCCAGTTCGACAATGATCTTCCGGCCGAGGGCACGCCGGTCCGGTTGACCGTGAGTGAGGCGACCGGCGCCGAAGTGCTGGATACGTTAGCTGCGGCCACCGGAACGTTCTTCGTGCCGCTGAAGCCGAAGCGCATGCTGGTGGCCAAGGATTCGCCGCAGAAGCGGCAAGAGTTGGAGCCGATGGTCGCGGTGGTGCTCTCGCTGCCGGAGCCGGTGAGCGTGCAGGAGATTCAGGAACTGGCGCGGGCCGTGCAGCAGACGATGGAGCTGCAGAAGTTTGCCATCGACAACGGGCGGCGGCTGGTGCTGATGCGGGACCGGATCTCCAAGGTCCGGCCGGCGCAGCAGATTTTTGAGCAGATGATGGGCGCGCGGCCGGCGGTGGCGATCGAGATCCAGGTTTACGAGATTCGGCGGAACCGGACGCTCAATGCCGGGACGCGGCTACCGACTTCGACCCAGATCTTCGCGGTCGCCCGGAATCCAGCGACGGGCGAGGATACCCGGATTCCGGCCATTCCGTTGTCGTCGGCGAGGATCGTCGAGCCGCAACTGGCGATCACGCTCGGCGATGCCGAGGTGGTGGCGAACCTTTTGAAGACGGTGGGCAGCCAGGTGCAGCGGACCGAGATCCGGACCATGCACGGCATGCCGGCACAGTTCGCGGTGGGCGAGCGGTACCCGATTCTTACGGCCGGGTTCTTTGGCGGGGATATCGGAGAAAATGCTTTCCGCCCCCCGCCGACGTTTCAGTTTGAAAACCTCGGCTTGACGTTAAAGGCGACCCCATATACGCACGGACTGGGGGAGACGACCGTGGAGATTGATGCGGAATTTAAGATTCTAACGGGGGCGCAGATTAACGGCATCCCGATTCTGGCGAACCGGAAGTTCACCTCGACGGTGCGGCTGCTGAACGGGGAGTGGGCGATGATGTCCGGCGTTGGCAGTTCCACGCGGACTCTGACGAAGGCCGGGCCGGCCGGATTGATCCAGATTCCCTGGATCGGGGCGCTGTTCAGCCGGAATTCGGTGGAGTTTGACGAGTCGGAAACGGTGGTGCTGCTCCGGCCGCGGCTACTGGGCTTGCCGCCTAGTGAGGAACTGACGCGGGAGATCCGGCTGGGCAGCGAGACGCATCCGCGGATTCCGCATTAACCCGAGCGTGCAAACCTGGAGAAGAACGAGTTAGGCGTAAACGGCATCTCTCCCTCCTGTTCCTGTTTGGGTTCAGCCTCTTTATGGGGCAAACGACAGGCGCCCATGAGGAGTTGACTCGGGTGACGGCAGCCTATCAGGCAATACGGCCGCCCTTCCTGGTTCGTGCAACCGTCCATCGCCGCACCTCGCAGGGCGAACGGTGGCAAGAGGTTCACCGGGAGTACCGGGTGGCCGAGTCCGGCGGAGTCGCCCGGGTCGACGCCGGCACGGCCGGGCAGCGGCCTGGCGTGACCATCATCCGAAAGGGCAATTCATTGACCCTGTTTCTCGCCGAACCGAATGCGTCCACGGAGCTGGCCGTGCAGGCAGAAGAGGCACGTCCGATTCACGAAGCTATCGGCCGGGCCTACACCTCAGTTTTCGGCCGTTTCGCCAACCTGGATGTGGCCAGCGCCAGTGTGGTCTCCTCACGGGTCAAGTTGAAAAGCAGCTCCGGAGCAGCCTCTCGTTGGGAGGGGGAACTGTAGATCGACGAGGCAACGTTTTTGGTCTGGCGGGCCAGGGTCTCGACCTATTCGAATGGCACCGGGGTGGATGAGACGATCGAGTGGAAAGAGATTCTGACCGGAAAGCAGGTTGATGCCAGTCTTTTCTCCTGGGAACCGCCCGCCGGTGGTGCGCGGCTCACGCGAATTCCGGCGGTGCTGCCGTAGCGACGGGCCGACATATACTAAGAGGCACCAAGCATGAAAATCAGCGGAATTCGGGTGTATCGCGTCGAACTGCCCCTGCACGAAGGCAGTTACAAGTGGTCCGGAGGCAACTCGGTCGAGGTCTTCGATTCGACGGTGGTGGCCGTCGATACCGACGCCGGAATCAGCGGCTATGGCGAGGTCTGCCCGTTGGGTTCGGCCTATCTCGCCGCGTACGCGAACGGCGCCCGGACGGGACTTAAAGAGTTGGCTCCGAATCTGATAGGCGTTGACCCCACCGAACTCGGCGCCTTGAACCGGCGCATGGATCAACTGATGCGCGGCCATCCGTATGTGAAGTCCGCGATCGACATGGCTTGTTGGGACATCCTCGGAAAGGCTTCGGGACAATCGGTGGCGACGCTGCTGGGCGGCCGCTATGGCGTCGATTTTCCGCTCTATCGAGCCATTTCGCAGGATACGCCGGAGCGCATGGCCGCCAACGTCTCGGGCTATCGTGCCGAGGGCTACACCAAGTTTCAGTTGAAGGTGGGCGGCAATCCAGATGTCGACATCGAACGCATTCGGGCGGTAGCTGCTGAAATGCAGCGGGGCGATATCCTGATTGCCGATGCGAACACCGGATGGCGCCAGCATGAGGCCGTCCGCATTGCCCATTCGGTACGCGATGTGGACGTCTACATCGAACAGCCTTGTTTGTCATATGAAGAGTGCCTTGCCGTGCGGCGTCATACCGATCGGCCTTTCGTTCTTGACGAAGTGATCGACGATCTGAGCGCGGTGTTGCGTGGCGTCTCCGATCAGGCGATGGATGTGATCAACCTCAAGATCTCCAAGGTCGGTGGGTTGACGAAGGCGCGGCAGATCCGCGATTTGTGCGTGTCGCTGGGGATTGCCATGACGATTGAGGATACCTGGGGCGGCGACATCATCACCTCCGCGATTGCGCACCTGGCGCACAGTACGCCTCCGGAGTTCTTGTTTACAGCCACGGATTTCAATAGTTATGTCACGGTGAGCAATGCCGAAGGCGCGCCGCAGCGCCTCGCGGGACGGTTGGCGGCATCGCCGAAGCCCGGCCTGGGGATTACACCGCGCTGGGAGGTGCTTGGGGAGCCGGTTTTTGCGGTATCGAGACCGTGAACTGCGGCCAGCCGGCGATCCGGGGGCAATGAACAGGCAATGAAAGGGATTTTGGCGATCGTTGGTTTCATCCTATTGCTTACGCAAGACGCAAAAGCGAAGAGCGTCTGCGGCATCCTCGAACGGACGCCATTGGCTCGCTGGCGGGCCGTTTCATGGATATATGCTCTTTGACCTCTCGTCCCGGTCGATGTGCAAATCGAAAGACAAAGACCTTCCGCTACGCCCCATCCTGAGGCTTTGCTGGTTGGAATCCAGTCGCTGCCCTCCGCAAGGGAGAGAGTCGGAGCTGGCGGCGAAGGCGTTAAACCACCTGATTGACGAGTGCCGTCGTCTGGAACGGAAACGCGGGTTCCGGGGCATCCGGGTCCGGCTGCGAGGGATTCTTGTTTATCCTCCCGATGTTCAGGTTTTTTGTGAGGATGACGTCTGCTGGGGCTCAGGTTTTGGAGATGGTTCGATTGCGGCTTCGATTCTGCCGCTCTCGATTCAGAGACTGGACTAAGGCCTGCCCCGCTGCCATTCGTTGACCGCGACATCGGCTTAGTCGATTCTGGAAGGGCTGATGAAAATTCTGACTTTCTCTCTGCTCTGGTTAGGCTTGGCGGCCGGAGCCGTCTTCCGGAGCGAGGATGGCGGCCGCAGTTGGGTGCGGGCCGACGCTGGTTTGCCCGCCGAGCGCGTCAACGCCCTCGGGGAAGTCGGCGGGCGGTGGCTGGCGGGGACGGAAACGGGCATCTATGCGTCCAGCGATCGCGGCCGCAAATGGGAACTCGCGGGCGGCGGCGCTGGCCGCATCCTGAGCTTTGCCACGGCAGGCGCCAACGTCTACGCCGGCACTGAAAACGGCCTCCTCTGGTCGACAGACGGCGGGCGCCAGTTCACTCCCGTGCTCGCGTTTCCCGCGAAACGCGTGCGCAGCCTGGCCGTGCTGGGCGAGACAGTCTACGCCGGCACCGATCGCGACGGCGTACTCGCCAGCGACGACGCCGGGCGGAGCTGGCAGCGCCTTAGTCCCGGTTGGCCCCTGCAAGGGCAGGCCTTCGCCCTGGCGGTCTCCGGTGGGCGGGTGTTCGCCGGCCTCTATGCCAAGGGCTTGTGGGTATGGGAGGCGGGACGCTGGCAGAAGCGCGGCGAGACCACGCCACTGGCGCTCGCGGCCGTGGGCGAGACGCTGGTGGCCGGCCACAACCCCGGCGGACTGCGGCGCAGCGCGGATGGCGGCCGGAACTGGCAGGAGACCATGCCCGCCGCACCCGTTTGGGAGATGGGAGCCGGAGGCGGCCGCGTCGTGGCCGGGGTGGGAGAAGGCGTGTTCGTCTCGGACGACGAGGGACGGAGCTGGCGGCGAGCCGCGCTGCCAGAGCAGACCCCGGGGATCAGCATGGTGGTCCGCGGCGAGACGATGCTCGTCGGCGTACTACTGCGCCGCGGCGCGGTCGCGGGGGAATAGGCGGAGCGTTGCATATAGGATCAGCCCCGCCGTGCAGAGGTATCCAATCGCCGTGAACGCCATCAGTTGGCCCACCCCAATCGTGTCCCGCGCCACGCCGCCAAGGTAGGGCGCGAAGCCGGAGACGAAGCAGCCCAGAAAGTTCAAGACCCCGATCGCCGTGGCGCGGAAGGCGCTCGGCACGACGTCAAACGCGGCAGCCGCCTGGTTGCCCGTCACCAGGCCCGCGCAGAAGCCAAACAGCGCCGCAGCGACCCGCATCGACAACAGCGACGGCGCCGCGCCGAGCAGGAAAATGCACGGTCCGGCGCCGCAGAAGGCCGCGAAGATCAACCAGTACCGAGCCGCCTTCGTCCGCTTGTAGGCCGCATCGGCGAGCAGGCCTCCCACCAACAGGCCAGTCAGACTGCCGATCTGCGGATAGATCGCCGCTTCATAGCCGGCCTGAAACAGCGTCAGCTTGAACTTGTCAAACAGGAACGTCGGCAGCCAGGTATAGACGAGAAAGAGACCGAAGGTGGCGACCGCGACGAACGTCGAAACCACCTGCAGCGTTGGGATGCGGAGGAGGCGCGTGAAGTCGGCGAAACGCGCCGGAGCGGCCGACAGCGGCGAGATGCGAATGCTGGCCGGAAGCCGGGAGAGGTAGCCGTATAGGGGCCAGGCATAGAGCAGGCCGATGGCGCCCAGCGTGTAGAACGCGGCCTGCCAATGGAAGCGCTCCGCAATGTAGCCACTGATGGAGCCGCCAAACGCAACGCCCACCATCTGACTGGTAGCGAACAGGGCGATAGCCTTCGAACGTGTCTCCGGGCCGTGGGCGTTGGCCATCAGCGCATACGCCGCGGGCATGAAGCAGGACTCGGCAATGCCAAGCAGGGCGCGGCAGAGGATCAGCAGAGGACCATTCGGCGCGAGGCCGGAAAGCACCGTGAAGAAGCTCCAAATCGCGAGACTGCCGGCGACCATCGCGGGCTTGGGCCAGCGGTCGCCGAGAATGCCGGCGATGGGCGAGAACAGACCATAGATCCAGAGGAAAAGAGCGCCGGTGAGGCCCAGGGTCTCGTTCGAAAACCCGTAGTGCGCTTGCAGGGCGGGGAAGAGCGTGTAGAGAACCTGGCGGTCGGCGTGGTTGAGAACGTAGCAGAACCAGAGCAGGGCGATGAGAAGCCATTTGGGCTGGATGGCGAAATGGCTCATAGAACAGAACTATACTGCATGATCATGGTCCTCTTTTTGCTGGCAGCGGAAGTGTTGTTCGTGGCGGCGCCGTTTACGGCCGAGCGAAGTTTTACGGGAGAGATTGAAGGGCCGGCCGTGGACCGCGCCGGGAACGTTTACGCTGTTAGTTTTGCGAAGAAGAATACGATTGGCCGCGTGACGCCGGAAGGCAAGGCAGAGATCTTCATTGAGATGCCAGGAGCCAGCCTGGCGAACGGGATCCGGATTGCCAAGGACGGGATGCTTTACGTGGCCGACTATACTGGCCACAACATTCTGAAGATCGACCCGGCAACGCGGCAGGTGAGCGTGTTTGCGCACGAGCCGAAGATGAATCAGCCAAACGACCTCGCGATGAGCAAAGACGGCACCCTGTGGGCCTCTGATCCGGACTGGAAGAACGGAACGGGGCAGTTGTGGCGAATTGGGACGGACGGAAAGGTGACGCGGGTGGCCGAGGGGATGGGCACGACGAACGGCATCGACTTGAGTCCGGACGGGAAGTTTCTGTACGTGAACGAGTCGGTGCAGCGGAAGGTTTGGCGGTTCCGGGTAATGCCCGATGGGAGCCTGGCGGAGAAGCAGTTGCTCGTCGAGTTCCCGGACTTCGCCATGGACGGCATGCGCGTGGACCGGACGGGCAATCTGTTCATCTCGCGGCACGGCAAGGGGACGGTAGCGATGGTGTCGCCGCAGGGAAAAGTGCTACGGGAGATCGATACTCTAGGGGCCAAACCGAGTAATGTGGCGTTCGGCGGGGTGGACGGAAAAACCGTTTACGTCACCGAAATGGAGAAGGGGCGGTTAGTAAAGTTTCGCGTGCCCACGGCTGGGCGCGAATGGGGGCGGTAAACTGAGATATGGGCGCAACTTCCGGAACTAACCTTCACCCCGAACGGCCACGACTGAGTACGCATCAGAAGGCCCTGAGTATTAACTTAGATCCCGTGCGGTATGGGACTTTCGCAGAGATCGGCGCGGGGCAGGAAGTGGCGCGCTGGTTCTTCAAGGTGGGCGCCGCGGCGGGTACCATCTCGAAGTCGATCTCCGCTTACGACATGACCGTGAGCGACGCCATTTACGGTAAGTGCAAACGGTATGTCTCGCGGGAACGGCTCGAGCGCATGTTGGACTATGAACATAGCTTGAACGTGGAGCGGCTCGGCAACTCGCGCGGGGATACGACGGCGTTCTTCACGTTTGCCGATACCGTTTCGGCCCTGAACTTCAAGGGCACCAACGAGTGCCACGGCTGGATGGGCGTGAAGTATCAAGCCTTTCCCGGCGATGCGGACAACACGATCATTCTGCATGTGCGGATGCTCGACCGGGAGAACCCGCTGCAGCAGGAGGCGCTCGGCATCGTCGGCGTGAATCTGCTCTACGCGGCGTTTTTCCTGCACCATACGCCGAACCAGATGCTCGAATCGTTACTCGACAACCTGACGACGGACCGCCTGGAAATCGACATGGTGGACTTCTCGGGCATTGAGTTCCGCCGCGTGGATAACCGCGTGATGAGCCTGAAGCTGGTGCAACTGGGGCTGAGCGGCGCGGCGATGTTCGGGCCGAAGGGCGACGTGCTGCAGCCGAGCGAGGTGTTGCGGAAGAAGCCGATTCTGGTGGAACGCGGCAGCTTCCGGCCGGTGACCAAGGTCAACATCGACATGATCGAGAGCGCCCGGAAGCAGTTCGGCGAAGAGCCGGAGGTGCAGGGCAAAGAGGTTGTCGAGTTGATGGAGATCACGATGCGCAACCTGCTTTCGGGCGGGGGCGACATCGATCTGCGAGACTTCCTGGCGCGGGCGGATCTGCTATCGACAGCGGGCAAGACGGTGTTGATTTCGGACTACTTCGAATACTACCGGCTGGCGGCCTACCTGGGCCGCTATACGAACGAACCGATCGCCATCACGATGGGCGCGCAGAGCGTGCGGGACCTGTTTGCGGAGGAATTTTACAGGACGCTCGAAGGCGGCATTCTCGAAGCGTTCGGGCGGCTGTTTACGAGGGATCTGCGGCTGTATGTCTATCCACTGCTCGAACCGGGCACGGGCGAGCTAACGACGGCCGAGAACATCCAGATGCCGGAGTCGCTACGCAACCTCTACAAGCACTTGGTAGAGCGGGGACGGATCCGGAGCCTCGATACGTTTGACCGGAGCGTGCTGCATATCTTCTCGCGCGATGTGCTGCGGCGCATCAAGGATCAGGACGATTCGTGGGAGGAGATGGTGCCGCCGGAGATCGCAGCCGTCATCAAGAAGCGGCGCTTCTTCGGATATCGCGAGAAAGACAAAGTCTAGCCGCCGGAGATTGCGGCGATGAAGTGCACCTCGGAATCCGGGCGGACAGGCTCCAGCACCCCGAGGGGCGTCACCTCGTCATCGACGGAGATGGCGAGGTTTGGCCGTAAAAGATGTTTCGAGATACCAGGGAAGCGGGCCTCGATCGCGATGATCAGCTCGCCGACCGTCGCGCCGGGGACCTCGATCTGCGCGAGGCCCCCGGTCTGCTGACGGACGAGGGTGGGAAAGAAGACCGTGGCCACCAGCTACAGTCCGAGGATGGTGGCCGGGTTCATGGGAACGCGGTTGAGCCGCTTGCCTGTGGCCCGGTAGAGCGCGTTGGCGACGGCGGCCAAGGGCGGGACGATGTTGGCTTCGCCCACGCCGCGCACGCCGAAGGGATGGCCCGGGTTCGGCACTTCGACGATGATGGTTTCAATCATCGGCAGGTCGAGGGCCGTAGGCATCCGGTAGTCGAGATAGCTGCCGTTGCGCATGTCGCCGGCCGTATCCATGAAGTACTCTTCGTTGAGCGCCCAGCCGATGCCCTGGGCGGTGCCGCCCTGCATCTGGCCCTCGACGTAGGCCGGGTGAATGGCCTTGCCGGCGTCCTGCACGGAGGTGACGCGGAGGACATCCGTCTTGCCGGTTTCGGGGTCGACTTTCACATCGATGATGAGCCCGGCGATAGAGCCGCCGACGCCCTTGGGGTTGACGGTGGCGCTGCAGGAGACCGGTCCGCCGGTGGCGCCGAGTTGGGCGGCGAGTTCGGCGAAAGTAAACGACTGGCCATTGGCAGAGAAGACGCCGTTCGAGAAAGCCACTTCGTCTACGGCCCAGAGGCGGGCGGCGCGGGCCTTCATCTGTTCGACCACTATCTGCGCGGCGTCGTGCACCGCAAGGCCGGTGGAGAACGTGGTGCGGCTACCACCGGTTACGCCGGTATAGCCGACCGAGTCCGTATCGACGATGGTGGGGTGGATATCCTCGGCGCGGAGGCCAAGAACTTCCGCGGCCTGCATGGAAAGCGACGTCCGGGAGCCGCCGATATCCGTCGAGCCTTCGATGAGGTTCACGGTGCCATCGGCATTCACCGACAGCGTGGCCGACGACGGCAGCCCGGCGTTGAACCAGAAGCCGATGGCAACGCCGCGGCCGCAGTTCGGCCCGGGGAGCGGGGCGTTGTAGTGGGGCGAGGCCTTCATGGCTTCGAGCACTTCGATGCAGCCGATGCGCTTGTACCGCGGGCCGTCGGCGCGGCGGGTGCCTTCCTGGGCCGCGTTGCGGAGACGGAGTTCAAGCGGATCGAGGCCGAGCTTTTCGGCGATCTCATCGAGGACGGTCTCCGTGGCCAGGGCCGAGTTGGGCGCTCCGGGGGCGCGGTAGGCGGCCGTGGACGGCTTGTTGACGACGACGTCGAAGCCTTCAATGAGGACGTTCGGGATGTCGTAGCAGGCAAAGACCGTCATTGCGCCCGGGCCGACCATAGCCCCGGGATAAGCGCCGGCTTCGTAGGCGAGCCAAGCCTGGGCCGCCGTGATTTTGCCGGCATCGTTGACGCCGATCTTCACGCGGACACGCGAGCCGGGGGTGGGGCCGGTGCCCGTGAAGACGTCCCGGCGGGACATCACAAGTTTCACCGGGCGGCCGGCTTTCTTTGACAACATCGCCGCGACCGGTTCCAGATAGACGTTGATCTTGCCGCCGAAGCCGCCGCCGATCTCCATCGGCGTGACCTTGACCTGAGAGACCGGAACGTCCAAAACTGCTGCCGAGGCGTCGCGCGCGACGAAAGAGCCCTGGGTGCTGCACCAGATGTGGATGCGGCCGTCGCTGCTCCAGAAGGCGGTGGCGTTCTGCGGTTCGATGTAGCCCTGGTGGACGGTAGCCGTATCGAGCTCCCGTTCGACGATGACGGTGGCTTCGGCAAAGCCAGCATCGAGATCGCCCATCTCGTAGCGGATGAGTTCGGCCACGTTGCCGTTGGGCAGATCGTCGTGCAGAATCGGCGCGCCGGGCGCCATCGCTTCCGGGGCCGTGAGGACACAAGGCAGCGGCTCGTAGTCGACTTCGATCAGCGCGGCGGCTTCGGCGGCGACGTGGGCGTTAACGGCGGCAACGGCGGCGACTGCATGACCGCTATAGAGCACTTTGCCGGAGGCCAGGATGTTGCCGCGGAGAGACGAAAGCATCGTATCGCCTTCGCCGAAGTCGACGATCTTGTCGGCCGGGGCCTCAGGGAAGTCGGCGGCCGTGACGACGGCGAAAACCCCGGGGAAAGCTTCGGCTTTCGACGTATCGATGCGGAGAATGCGAGCGTGGGCATGCGGGCTGCGGAGCACCGCGCCGTGGATCATGCGGGCGAGTTGCAGGTCGGCGCCATAGAGGGCGCGGCCGGTGACCTTGTCGGCGCCGTCATGGCGGACGGGGCGGGTGCCGATAACGTTATAGGTAGTGGTGCTCATTGGGCGGCTCCATTAATTTCGATGGCGGCGGCTTGCACGGCGCGAACGATTTTGTCGTAGCCGGTGCAGCGGCAAAGGTTGTTCGAGAGCCAGAATCGGGTCTGTTCTTCGGTGGGGTGGGGATGCTTCTGCAGCAGGGCGTCGGCGGCGATGAGGAAGCCGGGGGTGCAGATGCCGCACTGCAGGGCGGCGTGGTCGAGGAACGCCTTCTGCAGTGGATGGAGGGTGCTGCCGTGGGCCAGGCCTTCGACGGTCGTGATGGATTCGCCGGCGGCTTCGACGCCGAGGACCAGGCAGGACGTTACAATCCGGTCGCCCAGCTTCACGGTGCAGGAGCCGCAGTTGCCATCGCCGCAGCCTTCCTTCGTGCCGGTGAGGCCGACGATGTCGCGGAGGCATTCGAGCAGCGACTGGCGCGGTTCGCAGAGGAACTCGACGGGCTCGTTGTTGATGGTGGTTTGGACTTGGACTTTGACGGACATGCTAGTTAATCTCCTGGGCGCGGGCGACGGCGAGTTCAAGGGCGCGGCGGACCATGACGGCGCAGAGGTGGCGCCGGTAGGCGGCGGTGCCGCGCATGTCGGAAATGGGAGAGGCGGCCTCCTGCGCGATCTTGGCGGCGGCTTCGAGCGCTTCGGCGGTGGGCATCTGGTTGAGCAGAGACTCGCCGGCGGCGGGAACGAAGAGCGGCGTAGGAGCCACCGAAGAGAGGGCGACACGGGCGGCGGAGATAACGCCGTTTGAAAGCGTCACCGAAGCCCCTGCGCCGACAACGGCGATATCCATTTCGTTGCGTGGAATGAAGCGGAGGTAGGCCGCGCCGGAGAACGGAGCGGGCGCGGGAATCTGGATCGAAACAAGGAGCTCGCCCGGCGCGAGTTGATTGCGCCCGGGGGCGGTGCAGAACTCGTCGACGGGTACCGAGCGGCGGCCGGCGGGCCCGGCGATGAGCGCCGTGGCTCCCAGAGCGATGAGCAGAGGGATGGAGTCCGCGCTGGGGGCGGAGTTGCAGAGGTTGCCGCCGAGGGAGGCGCGGCCCTGAATTTGCGTGCCGCCGATCCAGGAAGCTACTTCGACCAGAGCAGGGTAGTGGGATTGAATGGCGGCATCGGCGGTGAGCCGGTAGCAGGGCACGGCGGCGCCGATGGTCAGTCCGTCGGCGGGGTTGAACGAGATCTCGTTCAATTCGGGAATCTTCTTGACGTCAATGACGACGTCGGCATCCTTCCGGCCGGAGCGGAGCTGAACCAGCAGGTCCGTACCGCCGGCTAGAAGCCGGGCAGACGGTTGACTGGCCAGCAGGCCGACAGCTTCCGGAAGGGAGGCGGGAGCAGCATAGTCGAAGGCTTTCACACCGTTTAGTGTACCTTTGAGGAGATGCGTTGGTTCATGATTTTCGGGTTAACCCTGTGCCTTCAGGGGCAGGTTTTACAGATGGGCGAGGCGAGCGAAGGGTTCGTGCCGATGTTCAATGGGCGCGACTTCGGCCGCTGGGAAGGGGACGAACAGGTCTGGCAGATTGAGCGCGACCGCATCTGGGGATCAACCGACAAGCTGACGGGGCGGAAGCGCAGCCTGGCGCTGGTGCACCGGGGCGAGCGCTATCAGGAATTCGAACTGCGGAGGGAGTTGTGGGTGCAGAGTGAGGATCGCGGGGAAGGGGTGATGGATGGGCCGTTCGTTGAGATTTCTGATTCCCGAAAGTTGCTGAAGGCGAACGAATGGATGGAGTACAAGCTCCTTTGCAAAGACGGAAAGATGACAGTGTCCGTGAACGGCGAAGTGAAGCAGGACGACCTTCCGGCGACCGCGCAGGCCGGGCTGGTCGCTTTTGAGATTGAGGCCGTTCCCGCGATGGAAGTCCGGCTGCGGACGATCCGGATCAAGAAAATTCGCTAGCGGATAGTCACCGTGACCGGGTTGGCGCGGACGCCATCCACCATCAAGCGGATTTCGACCTCACCGCGGCCGCGCAGTTCGGCCGGAAGCACGAGATTCACCTGGTCAAGGCCCGGGAATTCGGGTTGGGGGCCGGCGTAGAGGACAGGCACAGGGATGCCGCCCACGGTGGCGGTGGCGCGGATGCCCTGGCGGAGGCCGGTAGCGTAAAGGGAAAGCGCCGCGGGCACCGGCAAGGGCACCGGTTGGCAGTTGGGGACGCAGGCGAAGACGGGACCCGAGTCAGCCGTGGCCGCCGCGAGGCCGGCCGCGTTCAAAGTGTAGACGCTCGGCGCCACGGGGGCGATGCGGCTCTCGGCGGTAAGGACAGGCCCATCGGAGAGCACACGGATCGAGGCTGGCCCGAGGGTGGTCTCCGCGGGAACCAGCAGATTCAGTTGGGTTGGCGAGGCGTAAAAGATCGTCGCGGGGCGGTCCTGGATCTCGACGCGCGGGGCGTCCGGCATGGGCCCGTAGAGGGAGATGATCGATTCCGGAGCGACGGCGGGCGCAACGCCGAGCGAAGGCAACAGACCGTGGTACCGCGCCATCCAATAGGGCAGAATGTAGTCGACGCCGGCGTTGCCAATGGTGCCGGCGCCGCCGCCCGCGAGTTGGAAGGGGCTGCGCTGCCAAAGAAAATCGGTGGGCACCCGGCGGTCCACTGGCAGCGGCTCGCAGGCTTGGCCATTGCAGACAGGGACTTCGTTGGCGCGATCGACGTAGAAATCGCGGCGGGGGCGTTTGAGCCAAAGTTCGAGCAGGGCGAGGGCTTCGGCGTCGCGGCGAGGGTCTGGGGCGGTGAGGGCGTGGTCGATCAGATTGAAGAAGGCGTTTTGATGACCGGCGGTGTAGCGGCGGGCGATCGCGTAGGCGTTCGAGTAAGAGGCCTTGGCGGGGGAATCTTCAAGACGGATTAGCGAGTAGAAGGAGGTATAGATGAGGTTGAACTTGAAGTAAGAACTCGTCGAGAGCGAGTCGAACGCAACGGGCAGCGAGACGGAGTCGGCGAGGCGGGCGCGGTGTTCTTCGTAGATCGGGGTGAATCGCTCGGGGTGGATCTGGCGGGCGATTTGGAGCACAGCAAGGATGTGGTCGGGGCGGAGCAGGAAGGGAGACCAGTTATCGGCGATCAGATAGTCGGCCAATCGGGAGCCGAGGACACGGATGGCAGGCCGGAGGGCGGGGATGTGCTCGTAGGCGACCGAGAGGCCGAAGAAGACTCCCAGGTACTGGTCGCGGGACGTGTTGCCGATCCAGGTGGCGTTCAGGGCGTCATTGCGGAAGACGCCGTTGGCGGCCTCTTCGCGCTCGACGCCGGGCCGGAAGGGGGAATCGAGCGGCAGGCGGCAACGGGCCAGGGAGTTGTTTCCGGTGATGGCGACCAGGCCATCGAGGGCAGCGAGGGTGCGGGTGGCGTTGGCGAGCGCATCGGGAGAACGCGTGACGCGATAGCGGAAGACTTCGGCGGCGAGGTAATGGCCGGTCCAGATGGCGGAATCGCCGCAACGGGTATATCCCGTAACTTCCGAAGAGGAGGAAGAGGCGTAAAAGGGGTCGAGGATGGTGCCGAACGGAAGGTGGCGGGCTTGGATCTGCGCGGAGATGGCCAGCGCCTCGGGCTCGGAAGCCGGCAGGGCAAGCGCCGTTAAGAGGGTAAACGCGAGGAGGCGCATGCTATCTGCATTGATAGCACTATTCGACGATGGGAAGTACGAGGCCGAAGGTGAGGAAGCTGCGGAGTTTGTCGACGAAGTGTTCGCCGGCGGAGACCCGAGCCCAGCGAATGGAGGCGCGTTCCCGGTTCTCACTAAAGAACCCGACGCCGCCAGTGGAGAGGCGGGGGTCGCGGAAGGTGTCGATCACCTTGCCGCCCACAAGCGTAACGAAACGGTCCCCCGCCGCGCGGACCTCATACTCGTAGAAAGCCTTCTCCTCCAGGCGGATAGGCAGCGGCAGCCGCAGCCGGCGGGTCTCCTTGCCGCCAACCACGCTAAAGCGCACTAACTCGGTGGCGCGGGATGCGCCCCGGCCACTTACCATCAACTTAGTGGCATAGTAATTGCGATGATCCCCGGCGCGGACCGCCCAGTTGATCGACGTGCTTTCAATGCGGCCTTCAAACTGGAACCGGTAGTCGGACAGGTCGCGCGAATCCTTCCAGATGCGCAAAGCGCCGGGGCGGACCAGCCCATTATCGAAGCTCCAGCCGGGTCCGCTGCCGGCGGGCAGCCAGTTCCGCAAACTAGAGGTGACGAACTCCTGGCGAAGCTCCACCGGGGGAGTTCCCTTCGGCAACTGAGACAGGATGCCCGCCGCCTGCTGCGAGAACCAGCTCGGCCGCCTGCTCTCGGATTCCCCGGCCGGCACCGCCCCTCCGGAAGAGTCAAGCGAAAGCACGAGGATGCCACCAAGGGCCAGCAGTCCGAGAACAGCCGCCGTCGACCGTGTCGAGGAAGTCTGCTGCTTGGTCGCGGCTTCCACCGGGTCTTCCGCGCCATCCCAGGAGGCGACGGTGTGATATTCCAACTCGCCCAATTCCCGCAGCGTCCGGGCGGACCGCGCCCCTCCGGCGGCTTTGTGGGCGTCGGAGCAGTATTCGCGATCCTTTAGGCTTCGCAATAGGCCTATCGGTTTTTGGCAGTACTTACAGTTCACGTCTACGCTTCCACCAATAGGATGAAGCAGAATGGCCAGTTTTGCGCACGACTAGGTATGTATTGCTTGCATCTTCAGTAATTCGCCCTAAGCAGGCTTCACTGCTAAAATGAAGGTTCCGATCTTTTATGCTCCAAACTTGGTACGAACGCTGGATCACGCAATGGGAAACGGCGCTATGCTTCCGGTCGACGGACCGCGTCGTGCGGCCCTTCGAGTGGGGTATGGAGTGGACCGAGGGCTGGCCCGTCACCGCCGGAGACCGCAGCGATCCGGAGCAGTACTTTCGCCAACTGAACGAGTCGATTCTGGCCTCGCCCGACGCCTTCTTTGCCTATGACAAGCCGTCGGAGTTCCGTTTGGAAGGAGAGTGGCTGCGGTTCCGGACGCCGGCGGAGAGTCCGCATCCCGCCAACAATCTGGTCCATGCGATGTGGTGCCCGGCGGAGAAGCCGAACGGCAAGGCCGTCGTCGTGTTGCCGCACTGGAACTCGGCTTTACCGCAGCACGTGGGATTGGCCAAGGGAATTGCGAAGTTCGGCATTTCGGCTTTGCGCCTGAGTCTGCCGTACCACGACTACCGGATGCCGGCCGAGTTGCACCGGGCTGATTACGCCGTCTCCTCGAATGTCGGCCGGACGCTCGAAGCGACGCGGCAAGCCGTGGTGGATGTCCGGGCCTGCGTCGACTGGCTGATTGGGCAAGGATACTCCGAAATCGGGATCGTCGGAACCAGCTTAGGGTCATGCTATGCGTTTCTGGCCAGTACGTTTGACCCCCGGATCAAGGTGAATGTCTACAACCACTGCTCGTCGTACGTCGCCGACGTGGTCTGGACCGGCCTTTCGACCATCCACGTCCGGAAGGGATTTGAAGAGCATCTCGACCGCGACCGGCTCCGCGACCTCTGGGGTGCGATCAGCCCGATGAACTACCTGCCCCACTACGCGGCGCACCAACACAAGAAGAACCTGTTCATCTATACCAAGTACGACACGACGTTCCTGCCGGAGTTTTCCCGCGAAATCGTCGGCGCCATCGCCGACCATGGCATTCCCCATAAGGTGGTGGCGCTGCCCTGCGGCCACTACACCATGGGCGAATCCCCGTTTAAATTCATGGACGGCTACCAGATCATCAACTTTCTGAAGAGGAACCTGTAGGTGGTGGAACCGTTTGCCGTCCAGTCGCTCGTGGCCGGGTGGCGGGACGAGAGTGACGGCGAGGCGTGGAAGAGCCGGGAACTGATTCTCCTGTTGCTGCGGGAGACGCCCTATCCTTTCGCGCGAAACCAGTTCTCACCGGGGCATCTCACCGCGACCGCCTGCGTGATGCACCCCACGGAGGCGGCCGTCTTGCTGGTCCATCACCGCCGGCTGGACCGCTGGTTGCTGCCGGGTGGACACGTGGAGGTCGACGTCGATACGACCATCGCGGGAAGCGCCCGGCGGGAGGCCGTGGAGGAGACAGGAGTCGTACTCGACGCAGGGTCCGCGCCAGTGCTGGTCGGCCTGGATGTGCATGGCATCCCCGGGCGGAAGAAGGAGCCGTTCCACCTGCATCACGATCTGATCTTCCGGTTTCGAGCGGAGTCCGCAACGGTAGAAGGGTCGGACGAGGTGCGGGCCACGGCCTGGTGCCCGGTCGACCGCTTTGATCATTACCTGCTGCCGCAGCCGATCCGGCGGGCGGTGCGGCGGTCGCTCGGCTGATAATTTTCGGGAACTCCCGGGCACCAGGCCGTATATAAAATTAGCCAGCTATGGGAAACCGAACCGACGAAGAGCTTCTGCCCGCCTTATCCCAAGGCGACGAGGCAGCCTTCACGGTGGTGTACCGGCGGCGGCAGGGCGCCATCTATCGCTACGCGTTGCAGATGACGGGTTCGGCCGAGACGGCGGCGGAGGTGACGCAGGAGGTCTTCCTCGCGTTGATGCGGCAAGGCGGACGGCTCGACGGAGAACGGGGCACGGTGTTGAGCTGGTTGTACGCAGTGGCGCGCCGGCAGGTGCTGAAGCATGTCGCCGTCGAGAAGCGCTACGAAGGTATGCCGGAGGACGAGGCGGAGCCGGCCGTCGACCCCCGCGAGGAGATGGAGAACGCGGACCTGCGGGAGCAGTTGCGGGCGCTGATTCCCACGCTGCCGGCGGTGTTCCGGGAGGTGTTGGCGTTGTGTGTGGTGGAAGAGATGAGCTACGGAGAAGCGGCCAGGATTGCGGAGGTTCCGGAAGGGACCATCCGGTCGCGGCTGCACCGGGCCAAGGCAATGTTGGCGGAGCGGATGGCTCCGGCGGTAAGGAGGGTGCTGTGATGGATCGGCAACTGCGGGAATGGGCGGCCGAGCAGAGGTTGGAGTCGGCGCCGGTGAGCGTGGAGCTCGTGTTGCGGCGGGAGTTGCGGGCGCGGCGATGGAAGCGGCGGATGGCGTGGACCGCGCCGATCGCTGCCGCTGCGGCGTTGGCCGTGTTCTTCTGGCCGCAGGCGAAGCAGGCTCCGGCGGTCGAGCCTGCGCCGGTGGCGGCACGGAGTATCGAGCCTGCGCGGGAGTTGCTCGAAGGGGCGAAACCGGCTGCGCCAGTGGTCCGGCGGGTTCGCCCGCCGCAAGGGCCCGCCCCGCAGCCGTTCGTGGCCGTCGGCGCGTGGCAGGCGGTCGAGCCGATTGAACGGGCCAACATCGTGCGGACCGAATTGCCGCGCGCCACGTTGGCGAGATTTGGGATGCCGGTAGGAGCGGGTCGATGGGCCGAGCCGGCGCCAGTGGACTTGTTGTTGGGGGAAGACGGAACCGTGCGGGCGATTCGCCTGGTTTCGTCGATTCAATAAAGGTTTAGGAGACAAAGCAATGAAGAAACTGATGGGAATAGGAATGGTGGCCGGAGCGCTGGTCTACGGGCAAGCGCCTCCTCCTCCGCCGATGCCGCCAGGCGTGAACGCCGGGCGGATTGAGGTCCGCCGGGCCGGGCCGATCGGGGCGATGGGGTGGAGCACCGTCTCAGACGTCTCGATTGAGATGGCGCTCGTAAAGGGAGCGCCGTTTTCGGGTGAGTTCGTGACGGAAACCGTGCAACAGTTGGCGGACGGCAACCGCATCGCCTCCAAGCGGAGCGAAGGGTATGCGCGGGATGGCGAAGGCCGGACGCGGCGCGAGATGGGACCGATGACGTTTATCCACGATCCCGTGGCCAAGGTTGACCTCATCCTCGAAAACCAGAAGAAGACGGCACGAAAAGTCACGCTGCCGGATCTTCCCGCCGGTGCGCCGGGCAAGAACGTGATGATCTTCGACTCGGCCGCGCCGCCGCCTCCGGGAGGATCCATGCCGCAGGTGATGACCTTCACCCGGACCATGGCGGCCGAGGGCGAAATGCCGAAGTTTGAAACCAAAAGCGAACCGCTCGGCAAGCGCATGATTGAAGGGACGGAGGCCGAAGGGACCCGGACCACCGTGACCATCCCCGCCGGCGCGATCGGCAACGAACTGCCCCTCGTGACCGTGAGCGAACGGTGGATGTCGACGGAACTGAAGACGCTCGTGCTTTCGACGCGGAAGGACCCGCAGTCGGGGGAAACGACCTATCGCCTGACGAACCTGCGAAAGGGCGAACCGGCGCGGATGCTGTTCGAAATACCGGCCGACTATACGACCGCCGAAGAGAGCCACACGCCGCTGATGATTCAACGGATGCGGATTGAGAAGAAGAACGACTAACCTATAAGGGTGTTTCAGCTTCCTCCGTTTTTTACCAATCCGGAGTTTTTTACTCTATCCGCGGGGCTGGCCGTACTCACGTCGATGATTACGCCAGCCCTTCTGCTTTCCGCCACGGGTACGTTCATCCTCTCTACCTCCACTCGCCTTGGCCGCTGCATCGACCGCATCCGCAAGATCTCCGATCTTCTCGAAAACGACTTCGATCCCGAACACGAAACGCGAATCAACCCGGAGCGCAAGAAGATGCTTCTTGGGCAAGTGGATATTCTGGGCCGCCGCGCCCGTCTGTTGCAGCAGGTCATGCAGGTTTTGTATTTGGCGGCGGCGATGTTCGTCGGCACCAGCGTCTCCATCGGCATCGCTTCCGTCTTTGTCAAACAACTCAGTTGGATGCCCATCACCATGGGGCTGGGGGGCGCGTGTTTTCTGGCCTACGGCACCTTCCGGTTGATTTTCGAGGCCCGCATGTCCGCCCAGGGCCTGCTGTGGGAGATTGAATTCATGGAGCGCGGCGCCGAAAAACATCAGGAGGTGCGGTGACCAACGGCGCCCTGCCACTGGTGCTCGAAGACTACCGCCGGCAGATTGAAAGCATCAAAGCCCGGGGAGTGGCGCTCGCGGAGCGTTTTACCGAGGCCCAGATGCGGGAGCGCCCGTCCGCGGCCGAATGGAGTCCGGTAGAGATTTTCGACCACATGCGGGTCACTGTGGAGCAGTATGTGTTCGCGATCGATGCGGCGGTGGCGGCAGTGCCAAAGTTCGCTGTCGCTGACCACGAGCCGAACTACGGTTGGGTTTGGCGTCTGTTCTTGCGGACGATTGAACCGCCCGTAAAGAAGCGTTTCCGCGCCCCGAAGGTGTTTGCGCCTGGGGTGCAGCCCGGAGTGGCCGTCACGTTGAAAGGGTTTGTGGCCGCTCACGATGCTTTAATCGAGCGCATCCACCGCGCGGCGGAGTACGATCTCGAACGCGTGAAAGTCGTGTCCCCGGGGAACTCCCTGCTGAAGCCCCCGTTGGGCTGCGCGATCTTGACGATGGCAGCCCACGGGAGAAGGCACCTGGCCCAGTTGCAGCAGCTAGCGGGTGCGGAACTTTCCGGAGAGCGCGGCTAACTTGTCCTGCATCGAGGGCTGCTGTTGCTGCTGCCGCTGCTGCGGTTGCGGCCGCCCGCCGCTGGCCGGCTTCGGCTCCAGCGCTTTGATCGACAGGGCAATCCGCTTCGTCTTCAGGTCCACCGAGAGCACGATGACCTTCACGATCTGCCCGGCCTTCAGCGCCTCGGCCGGATCCGTGATGTAGCGATGGCTGATTTCGCTGACATGGACGAGCCCGTCCTGATGGACGCCGATATCGACGAACGCGCCAAATTTGGTGACGTTGGTGACGACGCCTTCAAGAATCATCCCCGCCGAGACATCCTTCATCTCCTTCACGTCATCCCGGAAGTTCGGGACAACAAACTTATCGCGCGGGTCGCGGCCTGGCTTCCGAAGCTCCTCCCGGATATCGTTCAGCGTGTAAATGCCGACCTTCTCAGTTTTAAAGCCTTCGATCTTCACCTTCTCGACTAAGTCCGGTTTCGCGATCAGCTCCGGCACCGTCACCCCAAGCGACGTCGCGATGGCCTCGACGACGGGGTAGGACTCCGGGTGAACCGCCGTCATGTCCAGCGGGTTCTCGCCGTTGCGGATGCGGAGAAAGCCAGCCGCTTGTTCGAACGTCTTCGGGCCGAAACCGGTAACCGCCATGAGTTGAACGCGGCTCTTGAACCGGCCGTTCTCATTGCGGAACTCGACGATCTTCTGCGCGACGCGTTCGCTGAGTCCGGCGACCTGCTTCAGGAGCGGGGCCGAGGCCGTGTTGAGATCGACGCCAACACGGTTCACGCAGCTCTCCACCGTCTGTTCGAGGCCCTGCTTCAAGCGCCGCTGGTCCACGTCGTGCTGATACTGGCCGACGCCGATCGACTTCGGATCCACCTTGACGAGTTCAGCGAGCGGGTCCTGCAACCGCCGGGCGATGGAGATGGCGCCGCGGACGGTCAGGTCCAGATCCGGGAACTCCTGCCGGGCGACGTCAGAAGCGGAGTACACCGAGGCGCCGGCTTCGGAGACCACCACCGAGAACGGCCCGAGATTGGCCTGCTTGATGATGTCCGCTACCTCGCGCGAACCCGTGCCGTTGCCGATGGCGAAGGCCTGGGCGTTGTGCTGCTGGATCAGCCGGGAAAGCGTCCGGATGGAGCCCGCGACGTCGTTCTTCGGTTCGAGCGGGTAGATCACCGTATGCTCGAGCAGCTTGCCGGTATCGTCGACGACGGCGATCTTACAGCCGGTGCGGATGCCAGGGTCGACCCCGATAACGGTGAGAGCACCGGCGGGCGGGGACAAAAGCAGGTTCTCGAGATTCTCCCGGAAGACCTTAATAGCTTCTTCGTCCGAACGGTCTTTCAGGTCAAGGCGGATTTCGGTTTGGATGGACGGGTTCAGCAACCGGTCGTAGCCGTCCTCGATCGCCTCGTGCAGGTGCGACTGCCATTCGCCGGGCTCGCGGCAGACTTTGGAGCGCAGCCAGGCGCAGACCTCATCCCGGTTAAGCTCGATTTCAAAATGCAGGATGCCTTCCTTGGCGCCGCGGCGAATCGCCAACATGCGGTGAGAAGGGATCTTCGAGACGGGCTCGGAGAAGTCGGCATACATTTTGAACTTGCCTTCCGGATCGGGCACGCCCTCGATGGCCTTCGAGACGACGATGCCCTTTTCGGCCATCATGGCGCGGACCGCTTTGCGGAAATCGGCGTTTTCGGCCACCATTTCGGAGATGATGTGCCGGGCGCCTTCGAGCGCCTCCTGGGGATCGCCGAACGTGGCGGCGTACGCGGCGAGCGGTTGGCCGTTCGGGATCTGCTCCCAGAGGTAGAGGGCGAGGGGCTCAAAACCCTTCTCGCGAGCCACCGAGGCCTTCGTTTTGCGCTTTGGCTTGTAGGGGAGATAGAGGTCTTCGAGCTCCGACTTGTCGAGGGTTTTCTCGATTTTGGCCTGGAGTTCCGGGGTCAACTTGCCCTGCTCGGCAATGGAGGCAAGGACGGTGGCGCGGCGATCCTCGAGCTCGCGGAAGTATTCGAGCTTTTCTTGGATCGAGAGGATTTTCACCTCGTCGAGGTTGCCCGTCGCTTCCTTGCGGTAGCGGGCGATGAAGGGGACGGTGCCGCCTTCGTCAAACAGGGCGATGGTCGCGACGAGACTCTGGAGCGAAATTTCGAGGAGTTTCGCAATGTGTAGGAGGACGGGGGTGGGTAGGGCTTTGAGATCCATTAGGGTCTCTTGCCATTGTCGCAGGTCCTAAAAAAGCACGGCGCGGAGTCCGTGTCCGGACGCCGCGCCGTCGCTCGAAACGGGTTAACCTATCCTTCCATCTTCAGCATTTGCAGGCCCGCCTGAATGTAGCCAAAGCAGAAGGCAAACGCCTTCTTGCCGCCGGGGTCGCCTTCGAAACGGGGTACGTGATCGGGCATCACCATGCCGTCGTAGCCCACTTCTTTGTAGGTACGCAACGCTTCGAGCATATTCACCGATCCGTTGTCCGGAAAGGTCTCCTTGAAATCGAGATAGCCACCCTCAATATTGCGGAAGTGGACGTTGAAGATCTTCTTGCGCGTCCCGAAGTAGCGGATGTAGTCGTGGATCTGCTTGTTGGGATCGACGAGCCCCTCGCTGATCGTGCCCTGGCAGAAGTTCAAGCCATGGTAAGGGCTCTCGCGGATGGAGACGAACTTCTTGAGGCCCTCGGGGCTGAGAACTGTTTCGCAGCCGCGCCAGCCTTTATTCTTGGGCATAGCGGGGTCGTGCGGGTGGCAGGCGATCCGGATCTTGTATTCGTTAGCCACGGGAACAACGCGGTCGAGGAAATAGGTGATGCGTTCCCAATAGATGTCCTCTGAAACCGCACCGGCTTCGGTGAGGGCGGGCTCCTGCGGTGCGCCGGCGTACTTGAAGCTGCGCTGGATGGCGCCACCGCGTCCCTTGGTGGGTTCGGTGGAGACGACGCCCAGGATGGACATGTTGTATTTGACGGCGGGAATGCCGGCGGCTTTCACATTCTTGATCATCTGGCAGACCTCGTCGATCGCGCGGTCGCGATCGGGAGACTTGCCGAGCATAATGGCCGGGTATTCGGCGCGCGTGATGTAAGCGGAACTAAGCGGTAACGGCACCATCTCGAGGGTGATGCCGTGCTTGCTGACGCGGTCGCGGAGAGCCTTCAGGCTGTCGACGCTCCACTTCTCATCGAGCTTGCGGGAGGGCAGCCCGGAGCAGATATTGTTCACGCCGAAGGCGGCGAGGGCGTTGAGGGTTTCGGGGTCGTCGGCGTGTTGGTGGCCGGCCTTCATCAGGACCGGTTTGCCTTGGCTTTTCGACTTGGCGGCGGAGGCGGGGAGTTGTGCGGCGGCGGCCAGGGCCGCGCCTTGAAAGAGTTCACGACGTCGCATGATTAGCGAACGTTATTTCACGTTTGCCGGTTAGAGTCAAGCTCGGGAGGCGAGGCCGGCCTGCAGGGTGGCCGTTAGCCGAAGGCCATCATCCGCCCAAAGTGCGGCCGAATCGAGCCAAAGGCCGGGGAACTCGTGGGAGCGGTAGATGCCGTCGGCGTCCGGCGCGATGGGTTGGTAGGAGCCGTCGACGAGTTCGCGCCAGATGATCTTCGGCAGCAGCGTTTCTATGGTGATGTACTCCTTCACCCCGGCGCGCTGGTAGAGGGCGAGCTTGGGGCCGAAGTCGACTTCGGTGCTGGTAACGCAGATTTCGACGGCAAGTTCCGGGGCGCCCGAGCAGAACTTCGCTTGCGTGGGTACCACGTTCCTGCCGAGGAACGAATCCGGCTGGGGAGAGCTTTCGAGCATCAACCAAGTGGCATTGTGGCCTGACTTGCAACCCCGACTATGGTCGGCGTAGGTCGTGAGCAAGGTAACAACTCGGGAATCGAGGCGCGAATGGACGGCGCAAACTGGTGCTGGAATGTGGACGAGTCCGTCAATCAACTCGGCTTGTTTCAGACCAGGAATCCGCTCCCAACGAGCCAGGAAGTCCTCGCGGGTCATTCTTTGACCAGTGATCAGTTGCACTGCTTGTTATTCTACCGGCCGCCGCGCCGCGAGCACCCGCGGAATCTGAGCCAGATCGGGGTGAATCGTCACCTCCGCCCATCCGGTAAAGAGAGCTTCCATCGCCGCTGCCTGCCCCTGGCCGAACTCCCCCAGCAGCCACCCGCCGGGGCGGAGCAGACGGCGGCAAACCGGTTCCAGACGCCGGTAATGGTCCAGCCCATCCACCCCGCTGTAGAGCGCCGAGGCGGGCTCCCATTCCCGGACTTCGCGCTGCAAGCCTGGCGCATCGCCGGCGGGAACGTAGGGCGGGTTCGTCACAATCGCCCCAAACGAGTGGCCGGCGAACGCCGCCGCCAGATCCGCCTGCACGAAATGCACCCGCGCGCCGAGCTGCCTCGCATTGTTCTTTGCGATCTGTAGCGCTTCGGCTGAAAGATCGGTCGCAAACGTCTCGACCTCCCATTCCAGCGCCAGCGTGATGGCCAGGATCCCCGAACCGGTACCAATATCCAACACCGCGGTGGGTTCGTTTCGTAAAGCGAGTTCCACGATCAGCTCCGTCTCGGGGCGGGGAATCAGCACGCCAGGCGCGACCGCGAAGGGACGCCCATAGAACTCCTGTTCCTTGGTGATGTACTGGAGCGGTTTGCCTTGGGTTCGTTCATGCAACCACCGGCCGAAATGAATCCACGCCAACTCCGGCAGCGGCACTTCCGGGTGGGAATAAAGGTACACCCGCTCTTTCTGTAACGCGCGGCACAGCAAAACCTCCGCGGTGAGCCGCGGACTGTCGATGCCGTGTTCGCTCAGGAAGCGGGTGGCTTGCTGCAGGGCTTGGCCGACGGTGAGCTTAGGCGGCTCGCTGGCCATCCCCTGCCTGTTCCTTCAGCTTCTCCGACTGGTAGTACGTGACGAGTCCATCGATGATGGGCTCAATGCGCCCTTCCATCACGAGATCGAGCTGATGCAGGGTAAGGCCGATGCGGTGATCGGTCATGCGGTTCTGCGGGAAGTTGTAGGTGCGGATCTTCTCGCTACGATCGCCGGAGCCGACCATCTTCTTCCGCTCCGCGCCAATCGCGGCGTTTTGCTTCTCAAGTTCGAGTTCATAAAGCCGCGAGCGGAGCACCCGCATCGCCTTGTCCCGATTCTTGATCTGCGATTTCTCGTCCTGGCAGCTCACGACGACGCCGGTGGCGAGGTGGGTGATGCGAATGGCCGAATAGGTGGTGTTCACACTCTGGCCGCCAGGGCCGGACGAACAGAAGGTATCGATGCGAATGTCCTTGGCTTCGACATGGATGTCGACCTCTTCCGCCTCTGGCAGGACAGCCACTGTAACCGCGGAGGTGTGCACGCGGCCCTGCGTTTCCGTCTGCGGAACCCGCTGCACCCGATGGACCCCGGACTCGTACTTCAACTTGCTGTAGACCTTGTCGCCGCTGATGAGGGCGATGACTTCCTTGATGCCGCCCACGGACGAATCACTGATGTCCGTGATGTCGACCTTCCAACGCTGGCTTTCAAAATAGCGGGAGTACATCCGCCACAACTCGGCCGCAAACAGCGTTGCCTCGTCGCCGCCCGTGCCGGCGCGGATTTCGAGCACGATGTTCTTATCGTCGTTTGGATCCTTCGGCAGCAGGAAGATCATCAGCTCTTCTTCGAGCTTCGTCATCGCCGGTTCCAACTCGCTGATCTCCGCCAAGGCCATCTCGCGCATCTCCGGGTCTGCGTCCTGCGACATGCCTTTGGCCTGAGAGAGCGCATCGTTGGCCTGCTTCCACTCGCGATACTTGTTGACGACTTCTTCCATGTCGCGGTGGGACTTGGCGGTCTTGCGATAGGACTCCGGATCGTTAATCACGTCCGGGTCGGCCATGGCGCGGCTCAACTCTTCAAAGCGCGCTTCGAGCGCATCCAGCTTGTCGGCGTATTGCATGTTAGGCGATGACTAGTTGCCCGCCCTGTTTCTTTTCAAGCTCCATGGCGCCTTCGAGTGCATGAATGGCGATGGCGGTCTGATCGTCCGAGGGGGGCTGGGTGGTAATTTTTTGGAGCCAAAGACCGGGGACGGTCATGGCGGCGAGCAGGGAACCGCGGCGACGGGCGGCAAAGCGGATGAGTTCGTAGCTCAGGCCCGCGATGACCGGAATCAGCACCACGCGGGAAGCGATCTTGGCGGGCACCGTGTTCAGGCCCAGGAGCGGGTCGACGATCATATAGGTCGCCATCGAGATCAGCATCACAACCAGCAAAAAGCTGGTGCCGCAACGCGGGTGCAACGTCGTGAAGCTCTGAGCATTCTCTACGGTGACGGGCCGGCCGGACTCAAAGTTGTAGACCACTTTGTGCTCGGCACCGTGGTACTCAAACACCCGGTAAGGAACGCGAGGAAGATGATCAGCCGGATCACCCCGTCGACCAGGCTAAATAGCGCACCCTGCTGCAAAACCGGAAAATAGTTCGACAACTGGCCGGTGGCGAAGGCGGGCAGCACCTTGTACATGATGATAAAGAAGCCAATCGAAAAGACCAGATTCAGGGTCATCATCCACGCGGGCACCTCCGAGGAGGCCTCCGGCTTGCCCTTGGCTGCGTTTTCTTCTTCCATCGCGATGTTGGTGGAGAAGCGTAAAGCCTTCACTCCCAGCGACATGGCTTGGCCCAAGGTGCCAACGCCACGCAGGATCGGCAGCTTGAAGATCGGATACTTCTCGCTCACGCGCGGCAGGGGTGCTTCTTCGGTGGCGATCTCCCCGTTCGACCGGCGGACCGCCACACAGTAGCTGTGTGGGGCACGCATCATCACCCCTTCCATCACGGCTTGACCGCCGACGAGAGTCTCCTCGCCGCTTTCGAGCACCGGCAGAAGTTGAGTGTGCGTGACCAAACGGGCAAAATGACGCAGTGACATACGCGGAACCAGCGGAGCGCTTCCTTTCTTCATCAGTATAGCTGTTTGATGCAAAGGAAGCGCTTCCGGTTGCTACTGCCGGCGGAGTTCGGCCTCCACTTGGCTCAGCCACTCCTGAGCAATGTCCCGATCCGGAGGTAGAGGCAAAGCCAGGTATTTCTTCAAATGGTCGGCGGCCTCCTGCAGCCGGTTGGACTGTGCCAGAAGAGGCGCTAGCGCGAAATGGGCGCGGCCGACCGTATCGCAAGACTGTTCGAGGAGCCGGATGGCCTCCTCGGTCTCCTTGTTCTGACCGGCCAGCGACACACCCAGAACGTAGAGGCCTCTTGGTGCCAAGGGGTCGGCCTGAACCGCTCGGCGAGCGAAGGATTCGGCCTCGGCGGGACGATTCTTCCGCAGGAGCAGAAAGGCAAGATTGGTAAGCACCGGGTGGGCGGTAGGGTCCAGGGCGTACGCCTTTTCAAAGCTCGTTTGGGCCGAGGAAAAGTCGTTCGCCAGGATTTGAGCGCTGCCCAGGTTGTTCCATGCTTCCAGGTACTGCGGGTCCAGCTCCAGCGCCTTTTTGTAGAAGCTAATGGCTTTGGCCGGTTCGCCGTTGGCTTTTGAGCGTTCGGCCGCCAGGTAGGCTTTTCTCGCCTTCCCCGGAACCTCGTGGGTCAATTGATGGTACGAGACGGAGGCCGTGCGGGGCTTCATCACCGCCTTGGGCTCAGTGGCCAGCTCGCGCTCGAGCCGCTGCAGAGACGACGTCTGCGGGTCGCATAGATGGCCTACGGAGGCCGGCGGAATCACGCCGGACGTCGCGGAGACACACGAATCGGTCTTGAACTGGGCGGTCGCGACGCCTAGCGATAGGCACACGACCGCCAACAGTTTGTATGTTGGCATAAGTGGAGATACTCCTCGGGTGAACGAATCAGTTAGAGGAAACTGGCGGAGTTTCTAATGGAGGGGAGGGACAGGGACGCCCGGGAATCAGGCGGCGACGGGTTTCTGCTTAGAAAGGTGGGTGTCGAGAAGCCACCGGATCTGGGTGGCCTCGAAAGGGGCGGCGCAATAATCAGCGGCGCCGGCTTCGACGGAGTCGAGCCACTCCGCTGTTTCAGGAAGGCGGCTGGTGGCTATGATGCGCAGGCGTGGGCGTTGCTGGGCCGTCGCCTGCAAAAGATTGGCGAGAGAATTTCGTTCCGCGGGACAAAACACTAAATCGATCTCCGGCCAGGAAACGGAGCCGGTGCGGATCTCTTCTTCATCCTCAATGTCAGGAACGTGATGCGTCGTGATGAGTACGTCCCGCAACTCGCGGGAGAGTTCGGCTGGTAAGCCATAGAGCAGTATTCTGGGGGACATGCCGTCCTTCTCAATCCATCTTCAAATGTCTGCTCTCGTACCCGGAGAATGCGCCGTGCCGATATCGAACTAGGAGGGGCGCTGCGCCTACACTTACGGTATCGGATGGATTGGTCCGCAATCCAATCGAAAAATCTTATGGTTGCGATTCAAAGGCGGTGTCATGCGATTGGTACAATCAGGGAGTATGCCAGCGATTGTGCGTAGAAAGTCGGTGCCGGTGAACGTCGGCGGAGTGATGGTTGGGGGGGACAACCCGATCGTAGTGCAGTCGATGACCAATACCGATACGGCCGATGTGACGGGCACCTCCAACCAGGTGTTGGCGCTGGCCAAGGCGGGATCGGAGATTGTCCGGGTGACGGTGAACACGGAGGAGGCCGCCCGCGCGGTGCCCAAGATCGTCGATACCCTCATGCTCTACGACTGCCGCGTGCCCATTGTCGGCGACTTACACTACAACGGCCATCTGTTGCTCAAGAAGTATCCCGAATGCGCCCAGGCGCTCGCAAAGTACCGGATTAACCCCGGCAACGTCAACATCGGCAAGAAGCACGACGACAACTTCCGGTCGATGATCGAAGTGGCGGTGGAGCATCAGAAGCCGGTTCGGATCGGGGTGAACTGGGGCTCACTCGATGGCGCTTTGCTCACCCGCATGATGGACGAAAACGCGCTGCTGGCCGAGCCTTTGGACGCCAAGCAGGTCACGATGAACGCGATGGTGGTGAGCGCGCTCGAAGCCGCGGCTGCCGCGGAGAAGTACGGTCTGCGCCGCGATCAGATTTTGCTCAGCGCGAAGGTCAGCGGGGTGCAGGACCTGATTGCGGTCTACCGGATGCTGGCGGCGCAATGCGATTACGCCCTCCATCTGGGTTTGACCGAGGCGGGTCTCGGTTCGAAAGGGATCGTGGCGACCACGGCCGCCATCGGCGTTCTGTTGCAGGAAGGCATCGGCGACACCATTCGCGCCAGCCTCACTCCGCTGCCGAACGGTGATCGGGCCGAAGAGGTGCTCGTGTGCCAGCAGATCCTGCAGGCGCTCGAACTCCGCAGCTTCACCCCCCAAGTGACCGCCTGCCCGGGGTGCGGCCGCACGACCTCCACCTTCTTCCAGGATATGGCGGACCAGATCCAGACCTATCTCCGCGAACAGATGCCCGTGTGGGGCTCGAACCATCCTGGCGTCGAGGAGATGAAGGTTGCCGTCATGGGCTGCATTGTCAACGGCCCCGGCGAATCGAAGCACGCCAATATCGGCATCTCGTTGCCCGGTACTTTTGAAGAGCCGGTAGCGCCCGTCTATGTCGATGGCAAGCTGGTGCGGACGCTGCGGGGCGATCACATCGTCGCCGAGTTCATCACCATGCTGAACGAATACGTTGAGTCGCATTACGGAGCCGTGGTCGCCCAGTGACGGCGACGCGATGACCGCGCGCGAGATTGCCTTCGACGCTGCCCTTCGCGTGGAGAAGGGTGCGTGGGCCGAAGAGGTGCTGCGCGGCGCGGTGGCCGGATTGGACCCTCGGGATGCCGATCTGGCCTGGGAGCTGGTGCTGGGCCCCCTGCGTGTGCAATCGCAGTTGGACCACCTGATCCGGCTTTATTC
>LNFE01000139.1 GCA_001464575.1 Acidobacteria bacterium Ga0077553
TCTGTCTTCGTATTGATCGTCGCCGAGAGCCGCGTCAGCATCACCACGCCCACTTTGCCCCCGGTTGAAGTCAGGTTCGAGACTGGGTTCGCCACGTCCTGACAGGTTCGCCCGTTCGGTTCAATCGCCATGGTGACCACGTTGCTCCATACATCGCCCGCCTTCACCTGAACGGGTACATAGCAGCCTTGTGGGGCGTCGTCGGGCACCTCGGCCACAATCTGGTCGACCCCCGAGCAGCAGGGCGCCCGGCCCGTGTAAAGCAGGTTCGCTCGTTTGCCGCCAATCGTCATCTCAAACGGGAAGGGGAGATTCCCCACCGGCGGAGCTACATTGTCTGGCGCCGTAATCGGCCCCGCGCCGGTGCCCCAGAGAATGATCGCCTGCCTCGGCTTCGCCGTTGCGGAACGGGTGTTCAGCGGTTGCTCCAACTGCGTCTGGAAGTTCTGGATGATGCCCGGCCCCCGGCCTTGGCTCGTCGCGAAGATGCCGAAGTTGTGCTGTGCGATCCGTACCGGCACCGCCCGGCTCGAGTTGCCATTATACGTAACGATCATCTCGGCATTTCCCAGCGGCGCATTCGACGGAATGATGCCGTTGATCTGCGTGCTGGAGGTGAACACCAGATAGCAGTCCACCGTCCGCGTCCCTTGCCGGATCTGCACCCGCGTGCCGCCCAGATTGGTTGGCAGCGGGAACTGTTCGGCTTGCTGCGGCGGAGTCGGGCCGACGCCTGTCGCGAAGATCGTGAAAAACGAACCTTGCGCTAGCGCTCCGCCCGGTAACGAGGGCGGGACGCCGCTCGCCGAGTTCACGATTCCGTTCTCGGTCACGGTCGGTGTGCCGGGAATGGAACCCGCATCCTGCGTCAGCGTGAAAGTCTGCCCGTTCACGGTCATCGTCGCCGTGCGCACGCTGGTGGTCGCGTTCGCGTCAACCGTGTACGGAATCCGGCCCGCTCCGGCCCCCGACGAAGGGGTTCCCACCTTTAGCCAGGCATCGTTGCTCCGGGCCGTCCAAGCGCAGGTCGGGGTCGTCGCGCTCACCACAATCGTGCTGCCGCCGCCGCCCGGGCCAATCCGCGCCGTCGTCGGAGAAATCGTCACGCTGCAGGAACTGCCCGCTGCCTGCACTACCGTGTGGACTTGACCCGCCGTGATCACCCGGCCCGTGCGCGCCGCCGGATTCGGATTGGCCGACACTACGTAGTCCACGGCGCCCGAGCCTCGCCCGTTCGCGTTCCGCACCGCGGTCAGGCTGACCCACGGCACCTCGCTATGAGCATTCCAGGCGCAGTTGTCCGCCGTCGTCACGCGGATGATCCCTGTCGACTGCGCCGGTGGCGGCGCGGCGGAAAGAGGAGTCACGAAGTAGTTGCAGCCGGGCGTAATCGTCCATCCCACGCCGGTAGGGGTGCCTCCTCCGGAGCCCTGGCAGGCCGAAACCCGCCGTGTTCCCCGGCCGGTTCTCGTCCCGGTGGTCACCACGACTTCCACATCGGCTTCCCGGGTGGGGTCTGCCGGCGAGTAAGACACTTCGCACGTGCTCGTGATGTTCGAGGCCACCCTCTGCAGCAGTGCCTGCAACTCTGCCGAGGTCGCCCCGCGTGTAAACGTGCCGCCCGTCTCCGTCCCGATCCGCTGGAGAACCGACTCGTTGATGCCCGAGCCGAATCCCACTGCATAAACAGCCGCCTGCGCCGCCTTGGCTGCCGCAATCGCTTCGTCGATCGTCTTGCCGCTAACGTTATTCGATCCATCCGTCATCAGCACCATCACCCGGCGTCCGGGCATCGTCGCCAGATCTTGCGCGGCTTGAAACACTGCCAAATACAGCGCCGTGCTGCCACCAATCGAAAGACTGTTGATCGCCGTAATCGCCAGCTGCTTGTTCGTCGTGAACGCCTGCTTCTTCGTCACCACCGAATCGAAGTTGTACACGGCTACCTGGTCGCTGGCCCCGAGCGAATTCACGAGACTCACCGCTGCCGCTTTCTCGTTCACCAAGTCCGTCGCGCTTAAGGACCCGCTCGTGTCGATCACAATCGCCACCGCCGCCCCCGACCCCGCCGATCCGCTGCCGCCCGAGGAACTGCACGTCACATTCACCGGCCGCGCTACCTGATTCTCGGTCAAGGTAAAGTTTGAGGAGGTCAGCCCCGTTACCGCCTGGCCCGAGCCGTCCACGACCGACACCACCAACTTCTTCGTTACCGGACAGGCCGTGTTGTCTTCATTGCTGATCGCCACCGTCAGCGCGCCACCCGCCGAACCGCTCGAGTCGAGCTGGAACACAAAGTCGGAAGTGCCGCCTGCGGCGACACCGGTATTCGGACCGACCTTGTTGAGATTGGTCAGGCCCGTCGAACCCATGCTCAATCCCGACGACCCGCTCACGCGGCTCCAGGTTGAAGCCGAAGTGAGCGCCGAGGTCACAAACACCGCCTGCTCCGTCGCCCCATCGCTCCAATTCAGCGTGATTCGGGCATGACTGCCCATCGCCCCCGGCTCGCCATACAGAAAATAGCTACCGGGCTGCAGGTTCACGCTCCGGTTCGGTGCGTTCAACAAGGGCGCCGCCGCGCTCGGCAGCGATACGCCGAGCGTGAACGTAGAGTCCGGCAAGGTCGTCCATTGACTGGCGTTCCCGCTGAAGACATTCGCGCTGTTCACCGATCCCATCTCCAGTTGTAGCCCCGTTATAGTGCGGGTCGACCCGCCCCCGCCCGGTATTGACGTGCAGGGTCCTATGGTCTTCCGGGCGCTCCCGGTCCGCTGATTGTTCACATTCACTCGAACTTCGACGTCCGCGCTCCGCGCCGGGTCGGTCGGCGGATACGAAATCGTGCACTGCCCCGCACTAGGGCAGGTGACCCCCGCGTTCTTCACCGTCGTCCCTTCGACCACCGTGAAGTTCGAAACGGTGAGACCGGAGATCAGAGCGCCGGCCGAATCTCGAACGGTGACCGGCAGCTTCTTCGTCGTAGGACAACTGCTGTTGTCCTCGGCTCCAATCGCGACCGACAGATCGTTCACCGGCGTTGGATTCGGGTTTGTGATCGTCACCTGAATCGTCCCCGTGTTGGGCGCCGCGAAGTCGAAGGCGGCCAAACCGATGAAATAGGTGCCCGGCCGCAGCGCCGGAGATGATCCCAGCGTGATCCGCAGATCCTTCGTCGGGATCGATTCCGTCGAATGGTCAGAGATGACCTGCCCATTCGTGCCGACGCGAGGGTCAGAGCCGAAGTTGGCGTAGAGCTCAATATCGGATCCCGTGCTCAAACGGACTCGGAGCTCCGTCGCACCCTGCGGAATCCGGATGGTGTACCCGAAGTCGCCGATGAATAGGGTCGGCCGGGAAAACGCTGGCAGAGCGAAATTCACGATGGATCCGTTCACCAGCTCCGTCTGGGCCTGTCGGCCGTCGAGCGAACTCTCCCGGATGCCACCGTCCGTGCTGATCTTCCGCTGCCCGGTTTCTGCCACCAGCACACAGGCGTGCAAGAGCAACGCCAAAAGGATTCGTGGGGATCGCATGAACCAAATCTCCGAAAATAGGATTGATATGTCTGGTTACGACACTCCTACGGAAAGCGGCTCACGACCCGGTGGATTAAAATTTCTGACTTCATTCACAGATTTCGGCCCCTGGCCGAAATCTCTTGTAGGCGCGGAAGTGATCGCGCTTAACAGAAAGAACTCACAAGGGAAATCATTAACATGAAGCGCTTACTCACCATTGCTCTCGGACTCACCTTCGCGTTTGGCACCTTCGCCTTCGCTGACGACCACAAGAAGAAGGAAGAGCCCAAGAAGGATGACCACAACAAGAAGAAGCCCGGCCACTAAACCCGGCTCTTCTCGCGGCTGGCCGTTTGGTCACTACCCGATCAGCGGCCGGCCGCCCAAAGCCCGCATCAGCAGCCAGATGGTCACCCCGCCCCAGCTTGCCGCTGCACCCCACACCAAACCCACACTGCCCGTCCAGTAGCCAAGTAACGGCAACGCCTGCAACGCATGCATCCCCACAAAATGGGCCACCCGCAGGTCCCCGCCTTCGGTGCTCCAGTTCAAAAACGGCAGCCCCGGCCCGCCATCCTTGACCCCGACGGCATGTTGCATCCGCGACCCCATCACCCCGCCTTCAAACCCCGCTAACACGAAGATCACGATACCCAGCCGGATGCCCCAAAGATATGCCGGGGTCAGGCCGATCGTCGGCGATGTCTGCCATAAATGCCCCGCTCCGACTAGAGCGGCGAGCATGTTGATGACGATCATCACCCCCATCGACGCGAAAACGAACCCATCAAACTCGGTGGCTACGTTGAAATGCGATCCCACCCCCCGCGCCGCTTGGCCGAAAATGCAGACGATCTCGTAGATCAGAGTTCCCGCAATCACCCAGCTCACCATCAGCTTTGAGCCCGGCGACGCTTCTGCATAGTGGTACAGCCATCCATAGGTTGCGGTGTAGAGAATAACGGAGAGGGAAAACTTCATCGGCTTCACCCAGATGTTTATGCCGGCCAACTGCCGGTGGTCGATCTGCGAGAACACTAATGCCGCGAGAAACAAAATCGCGTGAGCCACCGCCGTCCATCCCAGGACCTCATTTCTCCGCAATAGCTCCGAAAGCATCCCGGTCTCCATTCAATAGATAAAACAGGCCCAGTCCAGCCGGACCGAACAAAAACGTTAGTGGCAGGCAAGGAATAACGCGCCACAGGGCCAAACCGCGACGCTTGCCTTCGGCTACAATCCACGAACCGCAGAACAGGTCGAACGCCAGGTAGTGAATCCAGCCGCCCGTCAGCACCCACTGGTTCGAGAACAACTTCGCCACATTGTCCAGCGTATCGAATCCGCCCTCTCCCTCGCCCCAGTGCAGCCCCAGCACCACCACGTAGCAAAGGCAGAACCCGCACACCAAGCCCCGTGCCGCCGGAACGCTCCAGCGCCATCTCGGAGCAAACACCAACGGCAACCAGCCAACCAAAGCCAACGTGTTGACGATGCCGAAGAGTCCGGAGGCCGTCATCGCGCCATCAACCGTTCGAGATGCGCCTTCACCTCCGGCCACTCCTCCCGGATCACCGAGAAGTAGACCGTATCCCGGACGCGGCCGCTCCAGGTAATCATGTGCCGCCTCAACGTCCCTTCCTCTTTAGCCCCAATCCGCCGGATCGCGTCCTGGGAGCGGACGTTGAGTCTGTCCGTTTTGATCTCCACCCGGTTTAGCCCCATTTCTTCAAAGGCATGGGTCATGAGCAGGTACTTGCACTCGGTGTTGACGCCGGTCCGTTGGAACTCCAGGCCGTACCAGGTCGCGCCAATCTCCAAGCGGCTGTGCGCCAGCTCCATATTCATGTACCGGGTAGACCCGGCCAGCCGCCCGGTCGCCCGGTGCCGGACTGCGAACGCCTTCGCCTTCGGATCGACGATGGCCCGTTCAATATAGGCGCTCATCTCCTGCGAACTGGCCACTTTTTCGCTGGCAACCTCCCACAGTGTCGGATCCAAGCCGATTGCACTGAGTTCCGGCTCGTGATCCAAGGACAAGGGTTCCAACTGAACGATGTTTCCCGCGCGCATTCCTTGCTACAGTAGCGATTCAGATGAATCGCCGCAACTTTCTCCTGGCTCTTGCCGCGCCGAAGCCCCGTCCGAATGTCCTGTTTCTCTTCTCGGACGACCAGCGTTTCGATACCATCCGCGCTCTCGGCAACCCGGAGATTCAGACGCCGAATCTCGACCGGCTCTGCGCCCGCGGTGTCGCGTTCACGCAGGCCTCCATAATGGGCGGCAATCAGCCGGCGGTTTGCATGCCTTCCCGCGCTATGCTCATGACCGGTCAGTCGCTTTACCACGCTACCGATGCCTTGGCCGGCAAGCGCCCCTATCACCTCTGGCCCGCAGTGTTCGCCCAGGCTGGATATCAGACCTACGGGGCGGGGAAGTGGCACAACGGCCCCAAGCTCTACCACGAGGCCTTCTCCGCGGGCGGTCCCATCTTCTTCGGGGGCATGAACGACCACTATCGCACGCCGCTTCACCGCTTCAATCCCTCCGCCCAATACCCGCCCACCGCCGCGGAACGGTCCCCGAAACTCTCGGCGAGTGAGCTGTTTACCGAGGGCCTTCTCGACTTCTTGAAGCGACGTGACGAAACGAAGCCATTCTGCGCGTATGTGGCATTCACTGCCCCGCACGACCCCAGGCAGGCGCCGCCCGAGTGGCAGGCGAAGTATCCTGCCGAAAAGATGAAGTTGCCGAAGAACTTCCTGCCGAAGCATCCCTTCGACAATGGAGAACTCGAGGTCCGCGATGAGAAGCTTTTGCCGTTCCCGCGCACGCCGGAAGACGTGAAGAAGGAGATCGCCGACTACTACGCGCTAATCTCGCATCTCGATAGTCAGATTGGACGGATTCTGGATGCTGTCGGTGAGAACACGATCATTGTGTTTGCGGGCGACAACGGGTTGGCCGTGGGCCAGCATGGCTTGCTAGGCAAACAGAATTTGTACGACCACTCGATCCGGGTGCCCCTGATTGTGGCGGGCCCTGGAATCCAGCGGGGCCGGAGGAGCCCGGCTCTCGTGCAACTGCAGGATTGCTTCGCTACGCTGTGCGACCTGGCCGGGGTGCCCAAACCGGCGACGGTGGAGGGCGAATCGTTCGCCCCTGTGTTGCGCGGGCAGGCGTTCGCGGGGCGGACGCACACGTTGCACTACTATCGGGAGTTTCAACAGGCGGTCCGCACGCGGACCCATAAACTGATTCGCTATACCGTCAACGGAACGGTTACCCGTCAGCTCTTCGATCTGCAGCGGGACCCGTGGGAGATGAATAACCTGACCGATCCGCGCAAGATGGCCGAACTCGAAGCCCTACTGCGCTGACGGGCGGACTGCGACGACCGAAACCTGTTCCACCATCGGCCAGGTGCCGTTGGGCTGTTCCTTGCGGACGACCGGGGCGAGCGGTTGCACCGTCGTACGCGTCGGCGGTACCTGGGGGAAGAAGCTGCCATAGATGCCGTTCATCTTGCCAAACTCGGCGAGATCATCGACGTACACATTCGACTGGACGCAGTGGCTGAAGTTAAGACCAGCCTCTTCAAGCCCATCGAGGAGGTTCCGCATGGTCTGCCGGACCTGAAGTTCTACGGTCGGGGCGTAAATGCCCGAGTTCGGGCCGGGGATGAAGCCGGACTTGGCGGAGCAGTAGAGCGTATCGCCGGCCCACACGCAGGGACTGGCCGTCTGGCTCGGCGCCATGTTTCGGGGCCGCACGACGCGGCGGTCTTTTCGATCTTTGACGGCTACGCCGGTGATGGCGATTTTGGCGCCGTTGGGAAGTTCGTTCACCACCAGCGAGGCGCGCGCCGGGGCATCGCCGGCGGCGAACAGCGGCGCATACGCCTTGTTCATTTCGGCCAGGTTGAGGTCGGGCGTGACGTAGACGTTGAGGAAGACCAGATTGCCGAGATCGGGCACGGCTTTCTTGAGCAGGTCCATGGCGGCCGCGGGCGTCGCGGCGTACAGGCCGGGGATATAAGTGCGGTCGAGGGTCTTCTTCGTCGCCACGGCGTTGATTTCCACCGGGGTTTCCGTCGGCATCCGCTTTACACCCAGGACCGCCCGGACGGGTCCCGCGCCGGGGAAGTACTCCCTCCACACCTTGTCCATGACAGGGTAGTTCGCCATGTCGGCGAGATAAACCTGACTGTAGACGATGTCGGCCATCGATAGGCCGCCGCCTTCGACGATCGCCTTCACGTTTTCGAGACACTGCCGAGTCTGCCCTTCAAAGGTGGGGGCCATCTGATTGTTGGCGTCGCGCGCCCCCTGCCCACTCACGTAGAGAACCTCGTTGGCCATGACGCCGGGGGTGTAGGGGCCCACCGGCTTGGGGCCGACCTTCGGGAAGACGGCCGACTTTTCGGCGGCCAGCATCGTGAATGCCAGGAACAGAGCAAGGAGGAGGCGCATCGGTAGCCTACTTAACGTCGAGAAGTTCTTTTTCTTTGGCTTTTGAAACCTGATCGAGTTTCGAAATCAGGCCGTCGGTGAGCTTCTGAATCTCTTCGAGGGCGCGACGTTCGTCGTCTTCGCTGATCGCCTTGTCCTTCACCAGCTTTTTCACGGATTCGTTCGCATCGCGGCGGATGTTGCGGACCGCTACGCGATGATCTTCCGTGATGCCGAGCAGCTTCTTAACGAGCTCCTTGCGCCGTTCCTGGTTGAGCGGCGGGATCGGCAGCCGGATCAAGTTGCCGTCGTTTGAAGGATTCAGGCCGAGATCGGAGTTGCGGATGGCGGTTTCGATCGCCTTGATCTGCGACTTATCGAACGGCTGGACGGTGATCATGGCCGGTTCGGGCACGTGGAGCGTTGCCACATGCGAGATGGGCGACATCATGCCATAGGCTTCCACCTGAATCGAATCGAGCAGGTTGATGGACGCCCGCCCGGTGCGGATCGAGGCCGCATCGTGCTGCATATCGGCGACTACCTTTTCCATGCGCTGTTTTGCGTGCGCTTCTACTTCCTTAACGGTCGTGAAAGGTTGCGACATAAGAAGAATTCCTTCAACAGATCAGAGTGCCGACGGGCTCGCCCATCGCCATACGCATTATATTGCCAGCGGTCCGCAGGTTGAAGACGCGGATGGGGAGTTTGTTCTCGCGGCACATGGCGACGGCAGAAGCGTCCATGACGGCGAGGGAATTGGCGAGCACCTCGTGGAAGGTGACGGTTTCGAACATAACGGCGTCGGGATGCTTGCGCGGGTCCTTGTCGTAAACGCCATCGACGCCGGTGGCCTTGGCGACCACTTCGGCGTGAATTTCGAGGGCGCGGAGAGTGGCGCCGGTATCGGTGGAGAAGTAAGGGTTCGACGTTGGATGGCGCGGCGCCGGATATAAGGTTCGGCTACAGAGGGGATGGTGATGGCGGTCATCACGCGGGTGGGGATGCCTTGGCGCTCGAGAGCGTCCTGCAGAGCCAACGAGTTGATGACGGTGGCGAGCATGCCCATGTGGTCCGCGGTGACCCGGTCCATTTTCTTCGCGGCGCCTTGCACGCCGCGAAAGAAGTTGCCGCCGCCGACAACCAATCCTACCTGCACGCCCGCCTGGGCGACTTCGGCGACTTCGCGGGCCATCGAATGCAGGCGTTCCTGATCGATGCCGAAGCCGCTTTCTCCGGCGAGGACCTCGCCGGAGAGTTTCAGCAGGATTCGCTTAAAGGCGGCCAAGGGTTACTCCGCTTCCGGGGCGTCGGGGCCGGCGGTTTCGCCGACCTTGAACCGGACGAACTTAGCGATGGTGAGTGCGACGCCCATCTTCTTGTTCGACTGCTCGACCATCTGGCCGACGGTGAGGGAGTTTTCCTTGATGAAGGGCTGCTCGAGGAGGCAAACCTCTTCGTAGTACTTGGACATGCGGCCTTCGAGCATCTTTTCGACGATGGCCGGGGGCTTGCCTTCGCGGATGGCGCGCTCGCGCTGGATTTCCTTTTCCTTCTCGACATCGGCCGCGGTGACTTCGGTGCGGGCGATAAACTGGGGGTCGGCCGCGGCGATCTGCATGGCCACGTCGCGAACGAGTTCCTGGATCTCGTCGGTGGAAGAGGTGATGCCGGTCGCCTGGATCAGGACGCCGAGCTGAGCGCCAGGGTGGATGTAGGCGCCGAGGACGCCGCCACAGACCTTCTCGAGGCGGGCGAGCTTCATGTTTTCGCCGATCTTGGCGACTTTGGCGGTGATGAGGGCCTCGATGGTGATGGAGGGGTCCTTCGCGTAGGCTTCCTTCAGCAGCTCAGTGGGGGTCGTGACCGCGGCGGAGGCGAGGGCCTGCTCGGCGAGGTCGGCCACGAGGCCCTGGAAGTCATCGGTGCGGGCGACGAAGTCGGATTCGCAGTTGAACTCAACGATGACGCCGCAGGTCTTATCGTCGGACAGCTTGATGACGATGGCGCCCTGCTTGGCGGAGCGGCCGGTTTTCTTCGCGGCCGACGCGACGCCGCGCTTGCGGAGCTCTTCGATGCCCTTCTCGATATCGCCGCCGGCGGCTTCGAGAGCCTTCTTGCATTCCATCATGCCCGCGCCGGTACGGTCGCGGAGCGCTTTCACCATTTGTGCGGTGATCTCTGCCATAAAACCTCGTCAGATGTGGTTGGGGTAAAGGGAAGGGGAAGAAGCGGCGCCGGGAACCCAGCGCCGCCAAGTTACTGACTTACGGGGACTTAGTCTTCTTCGACGAGCGTCTTGCTGCCGCGCGGCATGATCAGGGCCAGATCCTCTTCGGAGGTTTCCGAATTGGTTTCCGACATCAGCTGGGCGGAGAACTGCGGGTCGAGGTACTGCTCGGCGGAGCCGAGGTCCATGTTGTCGTCGTCGCTGCTGGTGGCAGCGAGTTCGGATTCGGAAACCTGCTGGCGGCCTTCGAGGCACGCTTCGGCGATCTTGTTCGTGAACAGGCGGATGGCGCGCAGGGCGTCATCGTTGCCGGGGATCACGTAGTCGACCTGGTCGGGATCGCAGTTGGTATCAACAACGGCCACGACGGGGATCCCGAGGCGGCGGGCTTCCATGACCGCGATCGCTTCCTTGTTCGAGTCGACGACGAAGAGGACGTCGGGGAGACGGCCCATGTCGCGGATACCCGAGAGGTTCGCGCTGAGGTGCTTGCGCTCCCGTTCGAGCTGGATGATTTCTTTCTTGGTCCGGCCACCGTAGTTGCCGGTTTCGGCGAGATCCTCAAGCATCTTCAGACGCTCGATGGACTTCTTCACCGTGGTGTAGTTGGTGAGCAGGCCGCCCAGCCAGCGGTTGTTGATGTAGAACATCTGGCAACGCGTAGCTTCTTCGGCGATCGCTTCCTGCGCCTGGCGCTTGGTCCCAACGAAAAGTACGTTTTTACCCTGGGAAGCCATATCGCCCACGTAGGCCATAGCGTCCTTGAACAACTTCAGGGTCTTTTGCAAATCTACGATGTAGATCCCGTTACGTTCGCCAAAGATGTATTCCTTCATCTTTGGATTCCAGCGCTTGGTCTGGTGCCCGAAGTGAACGCCTGCTTCGAGCAATTCTTTCATGGAAATAGACGGCAATGTAGCTCCTTAGTTGGGGATTGAACACACGAACCGGCAGGACTTTCCGAGCGGTATTTGTCCTGCCGGCAGGGTAGTGTGGAATCCGGGTTGGTGGTTTAGCGCTTCGAGAACTGGAAGCGCTTGCGGGCGCCCTTCTGACCGTACTTTTTGCGCTCACGGGAGCGCGGGTCGCGGGTCAGATAGCCCATTCCTTTCAGCTTGCCGCGGAGTTCGAGATTGAACTCACACAGAGCGCGAGCGATGCCCAAACGGACGGCGCCAGCCTGACCGTTGATGCCGCCGCCATCGGCGAGCACGAGCACGTCGAACTTGTCGGACGTTTCGGTAGCGAGCAACGACTGCTTAACGGCCGAACGGGCCGAGTCGCTGGTGAAATATTGTTCGAACGGCTTGCCGTTGACCACAATATTGCCACTACCATTGCGCAAAAATACACGGGCTACGGCGGTCTTACGCCGACCGGTACCGAGCCACTGAGTCAAAACAGCCACTTCGGATTCCTCTCTTCTTTACCGTACGATTGCTTCCAGAGCCACGGGCTTCTGGGCCTGATGCGGATGCTGGTCGCCCGCGTAAACTTTCAACTTGGTGGCCATCTGCTTGCCGAGCTTGCTCTTGGGGAGCATACCCTTGATAGCTTCTTCCACCATTTTCATCGGACGAGTGGCGCGCATCTTTTTGGCGCTGATTTCGGTCAGACCGCCCGGGTAGCCGGAGTGATAGCGATAGAACTTCTGCTCTTCCTTCTTACCGGTAAGGCGAACCTTTTCAGCGTTTACGATGACGACATGGTCGCCCATATCAATGTACGGCGTGTACAGCGCCTTGCTCTTACCCATCAAAATGTGGGCAGCCTGCGAGGCGATGCGCCCGAGCGCCGCGCCCGAAGCGTCAATAACATGCCAATTTCTCTGGATATCTTTGCCAGAGGGAACTACGGTATTCATAGACAGACGATCTCCCTGCGATCCTTCCAACCATCCAAGATAGCGCAATCATTCCAATTGCGTCAAATCCAAGGACCGCCCACCGGGGTGCCGGCGGCGCACCTGGAGAGCTTTTCCATGGGGCTGCTGGGGGAAAGCAACGCTTTGGTTCAGTTTAGCGCAGCTGGGTTCCGTTTTGGGTTGAACTTGGGTTTTGGGGAACCGGATTTGGATGAACCCAATGCGGAAGTACTTGTTTTGTCAAATACTTCCTGGGTTCATGCATCACTCCGCGCGGGCACGCGAATGGCGCGGCCACGGGACCGCTTTTGAACGACGAAGGTGAGAACAAAGTCTGGTGGGCCATGTTGCTTTCAGGATGGCTTTGCCGGACCGGGAATTCGGGTCTCTGGTTGCTGGAGGGCCTGTGCTTATTGGCTGGAAATATTTTGAAGAGGCGTGACCGAGCGAATGTTCGGCGGTGGCTGCCTCGGATTCGGCTTGGCGTTTGCTCCCACTCTGGATCGAGGCGCCGAGTTCGCGTCCCAGGAGCAAGACGGGACACGCACTCAATTCAGGTTGACCTAGTTTTCGGGTTCCCGAGTCCGAAAGAGCGCTCCCCAAGGAGCATCGAGCGGAAGCCATTGCCGCGAGGGCGCTAAGCAATCGGACGTACTTTCGTAGAGCAATCCGTGACCGTGCTTGCAGATCCTTTCGGTGCCACTCCAAGTCAGGAACGCCGAGGATCTTGCGCCAATCGCAACGGGGCAGCCGGTTCGCCATCCGCAGACGGGGCATCGCCGGCGGTCATCCAGAATGCACCAACGAGTCGCGAAAAGGTAGGGGATGATATATCCATGAAGAGCGACGCAGCCGCTTGATCGGGCTTTCTGATTGCGAGCGCATGGATTTTGGGCTTGCGGGCAGTGGCTGGAATTGCGGTATCGCTGAAGGCGAACTGGATCTTCCAAATTACCCAGATCCAAGCGTCGCAGGCGCACTGGACCGCGGGCCGGAGCAGCTTGCAGGTCGTCGCGTTGGTACCGCCGATATTCTTGGCGATCTGCGTTTCCTTTTCGTTTTGGCCGGGGCAGGCAGCGAGCATTCATGTCTTGGTTTTGTTGCTATGGTGCTTTGGACTGGCCGAGTTCGCCTTCGCGAGGAATAGAAAGATCCCGTTCACCTGTTCTTTGCGTCCCGGAAAATCGGAGCTTCATTTGCGAATGCAGGGCGGGCTTGGGGCGATCTTGGCGTTGGGTAAGGCCGTTGGCTACGAGCAGGCGGCGCTGCAGTCGTAGCGCCGTTCCGCCGGGATGCTCCTCCTCCTGGGCCTTTTCGTATTGGCCGCCCGGATCGCCGCGCAGCATCGATTCGCCGAGGGAAATAGCATCGTCGCGTTCGAAGACCTGGAGGAACCGGTGATCCAGTCGCTGGGACTTCTTCGGGATGGAGTGGGCCCTTGATGGGAAGAAGCCACCTAGTCAAAAAGGCCCGTGGAGGATGCCCGCGGACGCTCGGTGCCGGCGTCCCCGGGGGAAGGTGCCGTGAGGCTCTCGGACTCACTCGCCGGTGGCATCCCTGACGCCGGAGTCGTGGCGCCCCCTCGAATCTGCTATTTCTCGACAAAAACAGTAGACTGCTATTGACGTGAAGTCTTAAACACCTTATTCTCGATCTATGAACTCGACTGTCTCTCGGGACCCCTTGCTTCGCCCCTCGCTGTTCCTCTTCTGCTGTTGTTGTTAGCCTTCCTTTTCGGCACCGCCCACCCCCTAAAACACCCGACCCCTCAAGGAGCTAACTTCTTATGCATAAGGCACTTCTCTATCTTTTCGCCGTTCCGGTTCTCGCCCAGATCGACTCCGGCGCTGTATCCGGTCTTGTCCGCGATCAATCCGGCGCGGCCATTCCCGCCGTCTCTGTCTCCATTACGAACACGGCCACCAACATCGAAACCCGTCTCTCCACCAACGGCTCCGGCTTCTACTCCGCGCCGGCGCTGCGCCCGGGCGTTTATCGCCTCGTGGCCACCAAAGACGGGTTCGCCAAGGCCCAACGCGACTCGGTTGAACTCCGGGTCCAGGATCGCCTCGAAATCAACTTCGATCTCGCCGTCGCCGGGACCGCCACCGAACTCACCGTCTCCACCGAAGCGCCGCGCCTCGAATCGGAATCCTCCTCGCTCGGTAACGTCGTCGCCAGCCGCACCATTCTCGACCTCCCTCTCAACGGCCGGAACTTCAGCCGCCTCGCCACCCTCGGGGCCGGGACCCTCCCCGCGACCAAGTCCGCTGAGCGGGACTCTTTCGTCGCCAACGGCGCCCGCCCGGTCCAAAACAGCTACCTTCTCGATGGCATAGAGAACAAGAACCGCATTGTCGGCTTCGACAACGGCACCGCCCAAACCATCCAGCCGGTGCTCGACGCGATCCAGGAGTTCAAAGTCCAAACCAGCACCTACTCGGCCGAGTTCGGCCAGTCCGCGGGAGGCGTCGTGAATGTCTCCCTCCGCGCCGGGGCCAACGACCTGCACGGCAGCCTCTTCCACTTTCATCGCAACTCCGCCGTCTCCGCCACCCCCTACTTCCAACCGGTCCGGGGCGAGAAGCCGCAGTTTCTGCAGAACCAGTTCGGCGCTACGTTAGGCGGGCCGATCGTGAAGAATCGAACGTTCTACTTCGGCAGTTGGCAGAGTTCCCGCGAACTTAGCGCTGCGCCGCAGATCTCGAACGTCCCCACTTCAGAACTCCGGGCGGGCGACTTCGGCACCCGGAATGTATTTGATCCGGACACCACCCGCGCCAACCCGAATGGAACCGGCTTCATCCGCGATCCTTTTCCCGGTAACCGCATCCCGGCAAACCGCTGGGACGCCGTTGCCGCCAAGGCCGCTCCGCTCTATCCGGCGCCGAATCTTCCCGGCGCCGTCCGAAACCACTTCTACAACCCGAAGCAAACCGTCTTCAGCGAGCAGGGCAACATCCGCATCGATCATCAGCTCAACGACAAGAACGCCCTGTTTGGACGGGTCTCCATCAGCGACGGCCGCAACTCGCTCCCGACGCTTCTGCCGCCGCCGGCGAGCACCCCGGTGCTGGCGACGCCCACGGCACAGTCAATCGCGGCGAGCCACACACGCATTCTGACGACGTCCGCGGTGAATGAGCTTCGCTTCGGCTTCATGCGGACCCGCCTGCAGCAGTCGACGCCGGCCGAACGCCTCTTTGAGTCGTTTGGGATTCGCGGTGTCTTCGACGATCCCACGGTGAAAGGCCTGCCGACGTTTGGCATCACCGGACTTTCTACGCTGGGCACCACCGGCCCCGGCAACCTTCCGATCGGCTCCACGGGATCCGGTAACCTTCCTATCGATAAGTGGGGCCGCGTGCTCCAGTTCACGGACACCCTTAATTGGGTCGTCGGCAAACACACTCTTAAGTTCGGCGTCGATGTCCAGGAAGCACGCCTGTTCGGCTTCGTCACGCTACAGGCTCGGCCCGCCATTAACTTCACGGGTGTCTACTCGCAAAGCCCTCAAGCCCGCGCCAACACCGGCTCGCCGTACGCGGACTTCCTACTCGGCTATGCGGCCAATACGACCATTTCGAACCGTCCGCGCAACGAAAGCCGCCAACGCATCTTCCAGGGCTTTGTCCAGGACGATTGGAAGCTGTCGTCGAAGCTGACGGTGAACCTGGGCCTTCGCTACGAGCTGGCTCTGCCTTGGGTGGAGGTCAATGACCGGCAGTCTGCTCTGATCCTCGAGCAAGGTCCACTCTACGGGAAGTTACTCCAGATTCAGGACCTGGAAGGCACCGGGTTCAACCGGTCGTTCATGAACACGGATCGGAACAACTTTGCTCCGCGGATCGGTTTCGCCTACAAGGCGACGAGCAAGACCGTAGTCCGGTCTGCCTTCGGCGTTTTCTACGGCCGCGACGAGAACCTGGGCATCTCGCGCCGCATCACCAACAATCCTCCGTTCTTTGTTCGTACGCAGATCGTAGGTGATCAGGTGACTCCGAACTTCATCCTGGCGCAGGGTTATCCGGCGGGCATCCTCGATCCCGCCCGCATGGTGAACCCTGAGGTGAACTCGGTGCCGAAGGATTCGCCGCTGCCTTACATCCTGCAGTGGAACTTCAACGTGCAGCAGGAGCTGCCTGGCCGCTTTGTTCTGCAACTCGGCTATACCGGCTCGGGTGGCCGCAAGCTCTACTACACGGCCAACGTGAACCAGCCGCTGCCCGGCCCGGGCAACGTCGATGCGCGGCGCCCCATTCAAGGCTTCAGCGGGATCTTCAACTGGGCCCCGGTCTTCAAATCCAACTACAACGCGTTCACCACCCAGCTCGATCGTCGCTTCAGCAACGGGTTCAGCCTGCTGGCTTCCTACACGTATGGACACTCGATCGATAATGGTCCGGCCAACAGCGAGACCAACGACCCGGCGCCGCAGGACGTGCGGAACTTCCGGGCCAATCGGGGCGACTCGAGCTTTGATATTCGCCATCGCTTCGTGACGAGCTACAGCTACGAGCTGCCCTTCGCGCGTTCGAATAAGTGGCTCTCCGGCTGGCAGGTCTCCGGAATCACCAGTTGGCAGACGGGGTTGCCGTTTACGCCCGTGCTGAGCTTCGACCCCACCAATACCGGGACGACCGCGCGGCCGAACCGGATCGCGGACGGCAATTTGCCGTCGAGCCAGCAGTCGATTGATCGCTGGTTTGATACCAACGCGTTTGTTGCGCCCGCCTCCTTCACGTGGGGCAACGCCGGCCGCAACTTTTTGCGCGGGCCGCGCCAGTTGAACTTCGATGCGGGCCTCTCGCGGGCGTTTCAACTGACGGAGAAGTTCACGCTGTCGTTCCGAACGGAAGCCTTCAACCTGCTGAACACCCCGCAGTTCGGCCTGCCTAACGCAACCATCGGCGTCGCCCAGGCTGGGGTGATCTCCACCGTGCAGAACCCGGAGCGCCAACTGCAGTTCGCGCTTCGGCTGGCATTCTAAGGACCCATCATGAGAACTCCCGTTCTGATTCTCATCGCCCTCCCGCTGTTCGGGGGAGTCGACTTTGAAAGCAAGGTACGACCGATCCTGGTAGGCCGTTGCTACGCCTGCCACTCCGCGGCCACGAAACCCGCCGGGTTTCTCCGGGTTGACGACCGCACCGGGTTCTTCCGCGGCGGCGACTCCGGGCCCGCCGTGGTGCCGGGCAAGCCCGAAGCGAGTTTGCTGCTACAGCGCATCGAGCATGCCGACCCGCGCCGCCGGATGCCTCGGGAAAGCCCGGCGCTGAACGCAGAAGAGATCGCCACGCTGAAGACCTGGATTGCCGAAGGGGCCGTGTGGCCGGTGGAGACGCTGACGGTCGCACCCGCGAAGAACACGGCGGGCTATCCGCAACTCCGGGCCAAGCACTGGGCGTTTCAGCCGTTGCAGAAGCCGGCTCCGCCGCCGGTCGCCAACCGCGCCTGGCCCGCCACGGCCGTCGATCAGTTTCTGCTCGCCAAGCTTGAGCAGAAGCAACTCAAGCCGGTGGGCGACGCCGACCGGTTGACCCTGGTTCGACGGGTTACCTATGACCTCACTGGGCTACCGCCAACGCCAGCGGAGGTCGATGCTTTCCTGGCGGATCGGTCGCCCGAGGCCTACGCCAAACTCGTGGACCGTCTACTCGCCTCGCCCCGGTTTGGCGAGCGGTGGGGACGGCATTGGCTGGATGTAGCTCGCTATGGCGAATCCTCCGGCCCTTCGCGGAACATCCCCTATCCTCATGCGTGGCGTTACCGCGACTACGTGCTCGATGCAGTCAATCGGGACGTTCCCTACACGGGAGACCTGCTGCCTGCCGCCACCCCGGCCGAACGCGACCGGTTATTGATCGCGACCGGCTTTCTCGCCCTGGGGCCGAAGGATGTCAACCAGCGTTTTAGGGAACGGTTCCAGATGGACAATGTGGCGGAACAGATTGACACGGTCACGCGTTCCACCGTTGCGCTGACGGTTTCCTGCGCCCGCTGCCATGATCACAAGTTCGATCCGATCCCCACGGCCGACTACTACGCGCTGGCCGGGATTTTCACGAGCACCGACGATGCCGCGGGAGTCCGGAATAAGATGGGCGGCGCGGGTCTGGACTACTATGATCCGGCGATGCTGCTGCGCCACTCGGCCTACCGGCCAAATGCGGATCCCGCGACGCTGTCCCGTCTCGAATCGGACCTCGCCACGGCGAAGGCGGAATGGGAAGCGATCCGTGGAACGCCCGAAGGCTTGAAGATCGCTGCCAACGGCCGGCCCACGCAGCAGCCTTACCGGTTGAAGTTTGAGCGTCTGCACAAGGAATGGCTTAGCCTGACCGACCCCGGGACTCTGGGCTATGCGATTCACGGGGTGCGGGACGCAAAGCAGATCGGAGATACGAACATCCGGGTGCGGGGCGAAGCCGAACTGCTCGGCCCGGTGGTCCCGCGGGGTTTCCTGACGGCGTTTGCCGTGCCTGACGCGCCTCCGCTCAACCCGGCGCAGAGCGGCCGCCTGGAGCTGGCCCAGTGGCTGACGAGCGACCGAAACCCATTAACGCCTCGCGTTGTCGTCAACCGCATTTGGCAGCATCTCTATGGGGAAGGGCTGGTGAAGACGGTGGACAACTTCGGGCTCACCGGCGACCGTCCTTCGCATCCGGAACTGCTCGACCATCTCGCTTCGCAGTTCCTGGCCGATGGGTGGTCGATCAAGAAGACGGTCCGCCGCCTGGTCCTTTCCCGGAGTTATCGGCTGGCTTCGACGAAGGTCCCTGCGAATCTGGAAGTGGATCCGGCGAACCGGCTGGTGTGGCGCCACGCTCCGCGCCGGCTGGACGCCGAGGAGGTTCGCGACTCGATCCTGCTCTCTTCCGGCCGCCTGATCTTGAATCCGCCTGCGGCCTCTCCGGCGCAGGCGCTCAGCATGATTGAGATGCGGGACAACGGGCCAGAGTCCCGGGCCATCATTGAACAGGCCGATGGGAGCCTTTCGCGCAGCGTCTATCTGCCATTGCTGCGCGGCGTCACTCCCCGGGCTCTCGAAGCGTTCGACCCCGTTACTCAGACGCTCGTGACCGGCCAGCGGGACACGACGACGGTACCCACGCAGGCGCTGTTCCTCATGAACTCGACGTTTGTCCGGCAGCAGTCGCTCGCCCTGGCCGGGGAGTTACTCGCCCACGCGGGGAGCGACGCCGACCGCATCCGGCAGGCCTACCGGAGGATCCTCAATCGCCTGCCGACGCCGGAGGAGCTCGACCGGGCCGCCAGTTTCGTCCACGAGTACGCGGTGGCTTATCGGCCACCGCCTCCGCCGCCGGCAGTCCCGGCGATCGCGGCTAAGCCCGCGGCGACCCCGGCGGCGTCCCCCGCAATTCCCGCCGACCCTGACAACATTGACCGGACGGACATCCGCCCGGCCGAACCGGAAATCCGTCCCGCGCACGCCCAAGCGGCCGCGTGGATGAGCTTCGCGCAGGCGCTGTACGCCTCTGCTGAATTTCGTTTCGTTCTGTAAAGGAAATGGCCATGTTGAAACCTCTCTCTCGACGTACCCTGCTGCGCTCCGCTGGCGCCGGCTTCGGCCACCTGGCTCTCTCGGGGCTGCTTGGCGCCGCCAACCAGCCTCTGGGCGTGAAGTCCCCGCACTTCCCGGCGAAGGCCAAGCGCGTCATATTTCTGTTCATGGAAGGCGCCATCTCGACGCTCGACACCTTTGAGTACAAGCCGGCGCTGCAGGCTAACGCCGGCAAGACCGGCCCTGGAGGCGGGATCATCACGCCGTCACGCTTTGCGTTTAAACAGTACGGCCAGACCGGCGCCTGGTTTTCGGAGTTGATGCCGAATATCGCCAAGCACGCCGATGACTTCTGCTTCGTCCGTGGCTTGCATACGGATACCCCGGCTCACCCGCAGGCGGTGGTGCAACTGCATACCGGGTCGGCGAACGCCGCACTGACGCGGCCGAGCATGGGATCGTGGTTGCTCTACGGCCTCGGCACGGAGAATCAGGATCTGCCCGGTTACGTCACGATCAACCCGCCGCCTAACTTTGGCGGGGCCGTGAACTATGGCAGCGCGTTCCTTCCGGCGCATTATCAGGGAACGCGCATCAGCGACGAGGGCTATCTGCCGAACCTGCAAGCGTCGGCGGCGGCGGACCTGCAGCGGCGGCAGTTGAACCTGGTACAGTCGATGAACACCGGGCTCGCCAAGTCGCCGCAGGCGCCGGATCCCGTCGATGGGATTATCGAGTCGTATGAACTCGCGTTCCGGATGCAGGGAAAAGTGCCGGAACTGCTTGACCTATCGAAGGAGCCGCAGGCGGTTCTCGATGCCTATGGGGTGAAGCCCGGGCCGGAAGGTTCGTTCGCCCGGCAGTGCTTGATGGCGCGCCGGCTGTCGGAAGCCGGGGTGCGGTTCGTCGAGATCTGCCAGGGTGGCTGGGATCACCATACGAATCTGCACAAGGGGCTGATTGCTCGGAGCCGGGACGTGGATCAGGCCACGGCTGCTTTGCTGGCCGATCTGAAGCAGCGTTCGGGCGGCTGCCGATGGCGCAGGGCTTTGATGGGCGCGATCACAACATTACGGGTTACTCGATGATTCTGGCGGGCGCGGGGGTGAAGAAGGGCTTCAGCTATGGGACGACGGATGAGCTGGGCGTGAAGGCGGTCGAGGGCCGGATGCACACGAACGACTTCCACGCGACCCTGCTCGCGATCCTGGGGTTCCATCATAAGCAGTTGACCTACCGGTACTCCGGCCGGGACTTCCGGCTGACGGATGTGGCCGGCGAGGTCCATTCGGCGATTCTCGCTTCCTGACGGGGCGCGGCGGCGGGAGCCCGTCTGGGGAGGCCGCTGAACTGGAAAGCGAAGAATTTCCAGCCTACGCGATCTGATCACCCGGCGGAATGCGCCCGTAGGGGTATGAAAGCGCCAATCTTCAATGTGCTGTCGCTGGCCTTCCCTTTGGTGGTGGGGGCGGTGGGGTATTTCCTGATGCGAAACGCCAAGGGGGCAACCAACCTTGGTGAGGCGCTGGCCCCGCTTTTTGTCCTGATTATCGCTGTGTGCGGGGCGGCAGTGGTGGGGGAAGCGGCGGCGTTGATTTCTTTGCTGCGGGGGGAGCGGCTTGGTTGGATGACGTGGCTGGGATCACCATACGAATCTGCACAAGGGGCTGATTGCTCGGAGCCGGGACGTGGATCAGGCCACGGCTGCTTTGCTGGCCGATCTGAAGCAGC